>JANKMV010000303.1 GCA_024650095.1 Bacillota bacterium
ATGGTGCCAGTATTGAAAAGCGCAACGTAGGGAAATTGAATGAATGCGCTTTTCTTATACTGGCAAAGAAACTATATCACTTGCAGTTAGCAAGTGGCTAATGGTGCCAGTATTGAAAAGCGCAACATAAGGAAATTGAATGAATGCGCTTTTCTTATCACTAAAAAAACAATGGCGATGAAGGGATAAGTACTCTTCGACCGTTTTTCAGAGAGCCGGTGTTTGCTGCAAACCGGTAAACGGCGTAGAAGAATGTCACCCCCAAGCTGCTAGCTGAAAGCCCATGGGTAAGTAAGTGATGCCGGGTCCTGTCCGTTAGCCACAGGAAACCTGAGTCCGGCTTTGCCGGAGAATAAGGGTGGTACCGTGGAAGGAATCCTTTCGCCCCTTACTATTGCAAAATTTAGGGGTGAAAGGTTTTTTTGTATATCATCAGCAAAGGTTAACCAGAAATGTATTGTAAAATGGAGGAGGCAGTTAGGATGAGTAGGATTATTTATGTAAATGGACATTATCTTCCGGAGGAAAAAGCGACAGTTTCTGTATTCGACCACGGTTTTTTGTACGGAGATGGTGTGTTTGAAGGGATTCGTGCCTATGGTGGCAAGGTTTTCAGATTAGACGAACATTTAGCACGGCTGTATGAATCGGCAAAATCTATTATGCTAACTGTCCCGGAGAGTTACGAAGAAATGAAGGAAGTGGTCTTACAGACCATCCGAGAGAATAAACTTCAAGATGCCTATATTCGTGTCGTTATTTCACGGGGAACGGGGGATTTAGGATTAGACCCTAGAAAATGTCCTAAGGCAACCACAGTGGTTATTGCCAGTTCCATCGTGCTTTACCCACAGGAGTTGTATGAAAAAGGTCTCTCTGTTATTTCTGTAGCCACGAGACGCAATGTAGCAGACGCTCTCGATCCCCAAATTAAATCTCTTAACTACTTAAATAATATCCTAGTTAAAATAGAAGCCAATCGAGCCGGCGTGATTGAGGCCATTATGTTAAATGCGCAAGGATATGTTGCCGAAGGTACCGCGGACAACATTTTTATTATTAAGAATAAGCAGCTTTATACGCCACCAACCTACGTAGGTGCATTAAATGGTATTACAAGACAAGTCATTTTTGAAGCAGCTGTGGCCGCAGGATATGAAGTAGCAGAAAAGCCCTTTACACGTCATGAACTATATGTTGCAGATGAATGTTTTCTTACGGGGACGGCTGCCGAAGTCATTCCGGTGATTGAGGTTGATGGTAGAATAATTGGTACGGGTACCCCCGGCAGTATTACAAATGAACTAATAAAACGTTTTCGAGCTTTAACTGGAGTTGAAGGGGAACCCATTTACCCGCAAAAATAGAAGGATTAGAAAACAGGAGGAAGATTATGCATAGCGATAAAATGAAAAAAGGCGTAGAGCGAGCACCACACCGTTCCTTATTGTATGCCATGGGCTGGGTAGCGGAAGAGATGGAGCGCCCCTTAATAGGCGTTATTAATGCCGCTAGTGACTTTGTCCCTGGACATAAGCATTTGCATCAAATATCCACCGCCGTCAAGGAAGGCGTACGGTTAGCCGGGGGGACGCCCATGGAGTTCTTCACCATAGGTGTCTGTGACGGGTTGGCTATGAACCATAGTGGTATGCATTATTCATTAGCGAGCCGGGAATTAATTGCCGATTCCATTGAGGTCATGGTTAACGCTCATCCCTTAGATGGCTTGGTCTTTATCCCCAACTGTGACAAGATTGTACCCGGCATGCTCATGGCGGCAGCCCGTTTAAATCTTCCTGCAGTTTTTGTTAGTGGTGGTCCCATGATGGCTGGACGCTTTCAAGGCGCTGTCGCAGATTTAAATAGCGTCTTTGAGGGCGTGGGTCGGGTGCGGGCAGGAAAAATGTCAGAAGAAGAACTGGTGGAGCTTGAGGAAAATGCTTGTCCCGGTTGTGGTTCTTGCTCGGGGATGTTTACAGCCAATTCCATGAATTGTATTACTGAAGCGTTGGGGATGGGTCTGCCTGGCAACGGCACTATTCCAGCGGTGGCCGCTGCACGTGTGCGACTAGCTAAAAAGGCTGGCATTCGTATCATGGGTGCCATTGAGGAAGATATAACACCAGCTAAAGTCATGACACCTGAGGCCTTTGGTAATGCCTTAACGATGGATATGGCTTTAGGGTGTTCAACGAATACAGTTTTGCACCTACCCGCCATCGCTCATGAAGCAGGAATCACGTTGGATTTGGACTATATTCATACCATTAGTGAACGTACACCTCAATTGTGCAAGTTGGCTCCCGCCGGTGATAACCATATCGAAGAATTAGCTGCGGCTGGAGGGATTCAGGCGGTGCTAAAAAGGTTAGACGAAAAAGGGTTTCTTAACACCGATTGTTTGACAGTCAGCGGACGTACCGTGGGCGAACAGATTGCTGCGGCTACCATTTATGATGATAGTGTGATTCGACAGTTTAGCGAGTCCTATAGTACAAGTGGAGGTATTGCCATTTTGCGGGGAAATTTAGCTCCCGATGGAGCAGTGGTGAAACAAGGGGCTGTGGCACCGGAGATGATGAAGAAGACAGGTCGAGCTCGTGTCTTCGATAGCGAAGAAGCTTCTGTGGAAGCCATTCTGAGCGGGAAAATTGTCGCTGGGGATATTCTTGTCATTCGATACGAAGGACCTAAAGGGGGTCCTGGCATGCGGGAGATGTTAACACCCACCTCAGCGGTGGCTGGCATGGGTCTGGATAAAGATGTGGCGTTGATTACGGATGGTCGTTTTTCCGGAGCAACACGTGGAGCTTCCATCGGGCACGTATCACCTGAAGCCATGGAGCGCGGACCCATAGCCGCGGTACGAGAAGGCGACCAAATTGCCATAGATATTCCTGGTCGTACCTTGGAGCTTCTGGTGAGTCCCGAGGAATTGCAAGAACGTTTAGCTGCGCTTATCTTACCCAAACCCAAAATAAGCAAAGGGTACTTGGCGCGTTATGCGCGTCTGGTTACCAGTGCCAATACAGGCGCGATTTTTAGGGAGGCTGATGCAACATGAGAATGAACGGTGCACATATGATTGTGGCTGCTCTAAAAAAAGAGAAAGTAGATGTTATTTTCGGC
>JANKMV010000304.1 GCA_024650095.1 Bacillota bacterium
CTATCTGCCGTTTAAAAAAGAAATCAAAAAAAATAGAAATAGTTTTTCTTTCTTTTATTTCACTATTTTTTTGGATATCACAGCCCATTCTTTTTTTCAACTGATAAGCTAGCTTCTCATTATTTCCTGAATGAGAATAATAAACGATAAATGTCTTCATGGGTTTCCTTCTTTTCTGATAGTCTCATATAACTAGCCTACTCACAGAATTTATGTCGTATCTATTGTTAATCTGAAATATTGATGACATATATTGCGAAAAGGCTTATGAACTTGTGTGATGTTGTTATTGCCGGAGGTTTTGTAGGTGAAGCAATCTCCCCCTTTCTTTAAATAAATTATCCCCCGTTTTTCGTTCGTATATTTTATAATCTACAAGAAAAGGAGTGACTAGAGATCCCAAAACAGCAATGCCAAAACCAATAATCATTGTTTTAAGTAATGAATCAAATGAGAAGAAGTAAATGAGATAAATGGAATACGGCAACCATGTAAACAAGAGTACTATAACCCTTGATGTAAAAGCAATTGTATGTTTAGTACCACAATTGTCACAAGATATTGGGCTATAAGACTTTAAATGCACAAGCAGCTTTATTCACTCCATTTAAAGTGAGCACCACAATTATCACATCTTGTCAAATCAAACACCTCCTCTAAAAATTATACCATATATTGTATTGTATTGTAAGCTTATCAAATCTTTCAATTGAATTGAGGTAACTACATGTTTTTGCTTTTTTACTTGTCTTATATACACCCAGAATAAGAACTGGTAAAATGTATGTAATGCAGGAAATAGGTAAGGATGGAGTGTTTTAATTATGAAAAAAATCTTTTTGCGTATCCTACTCGGCTTTCTGGTGGCAATTCTACTGATGGGCTGTCAAAGAAAAGAAGAAACCCTCACCTTCACATTAGATAATTATCCCAGAGTAGATGGCTCTACCGTGACAATCCCACTATCTGAGGCCATTGTAGCCAAACTAACGGGGTTGCGTGTCGAAGAAGTACGCCCGCACATCTTACATAACAAAACGCACAATGCCTATATCAATTTAATTAATGATGAGGCTGATATCATTTTCGTTACAAGCCCTTCAGAGGAGGAACTCACCCTCGCAAAGCAAAAAGGTGTTCAGTTAGAGACGATACCGATCGTCAGTGAGGCATTTGTTTTTCTAACCCATTTAGACAATCTTGTGAAAGGCTTAACGTTAGAAGAAGTTAGACAAATTTATGCCGGCACTATTACCAATTGGTCTGAAGTTGGCGGAGCAGATGTACCCATTGTAGCGTACCAACGGCCGCTGAATTCCGGCAGTCAAACAGGTTTTCTGGATTTGGTCATGAAGGACCTTCCGTTAACGGATCCACCTACAGAGTTAGTCATCGGCGATATGGGTGCATTAATTGATGCTGTTGCCGCATATGAGAATGTTCCCGATGCGTTGGGATATTCCTATTACTATTTTGCTGTGGATATGTGGGGCAATGAGAATGTTAGGCTCCTAGAAATTGATGGTGTCTATCCTACACCCGAAACCATCAGCAGCGGACTCTACCCGATAAAAACAGCCTATTATGCGGTGATTAGAGATGATGAGGCAGAGGATAGTTCGGTGCGAGCAATGATCGACTGGATACTATCTGAAGACGGGCAAAATCTTGCTGAGGATGCCGGCTATGTTAAAGTCAGGTAAAGTCACAGCGTGCATACTTATGGTACTGCTCCTGTTTGCCTGTGAAACAAAGAATACAGAGTTGCCCAAAACGCCGAACCCAACACCGGTTATTGACGTGCCCACGCTTGAGGAACCAGAGCAAATTCTCTTGGGTATGGCCGTCTTCTCGCCCGTTGAGATTCCTTATTTTATCAATAACCCATTGGAGATAAAAGAAATTGATGAAACCGAATCAAATAAACATACGAAACAGTACTTTCAAATCAGCGGGCTTGTCGACAAAACAGTTGAAAATCGTATTAACCATGCCATAAAATCCCTCTACGAAGAGTTGCAACTTTATACAACGCTGCAGAAAATCCCACCCTATCGTGGAATTGCCAGAGCCATGCCGGAGGGAGAGCTGAATTATGATAGCAGCATTTCGATGTGGCCAACGTTTAATTCTAATAATGTTCTCTCCGTTTTAGCACATGGATCCGTTTACTCAACCCAGCCAGCCTTACAAACCTCCTTTGACTTTACTGTCTGCGAAACATTAAATTTTGACCTTAATACCGGTACGCTTTTTTCACTGGAAAATGTTTTTACAAATGATGTCAACAGCCTGGAGATTGTAAATACTGCTGTTCTTAACAAAATAAATGAAGAACCAATGTTTTCTATTACACTAGCTGCTCCGTTTACGGGCATCAGTCACGAGCAAAAATTCTATGTAACAAATACCGAACTTCATATCGTTCTTGATTACAATAATCCGGAATTTAATATTGGTTTTCATCAGGAGATTGTCTCACTCCCCTTGTATTCTACTGAGGGACAGATTGCTATCGCAGCACGGTTTTATAACAAGGACAACGCCATTTTTATAAACAAGTCAGCAGAAAAACGATTACTCTCTCCTCCTTTTTTAAATAAGTCTCTGGAAAGGGACTCTTACCAGAGTGATGGTATCGAGTGGAGCATATCTTTATATATCCCTGAGGATATGCCTGTGCAGCTCACCGAGGTCATGAAGCAAATGCGTGTTGATAAAGACGGAAGCGGAGCTTATTTAGCCCAGAAAGATCCCATAAATTCGATTGAACAAAAATTACGTGGAGATTTTATTGGACGGTATATAACAATAAGCAACGATCTTTTCGTTGAGCAGAGAAATGGGCGCTGGGAGAGAACTGTGCATGTTTATACAAGGGCAGGCGAACCAGTGACACTAAAAGATCTTTTTATTCCCGGATATGACTACGTTAGCCTGATTGAAGATAGCCTCGCCCAAGCATTTATTGATCATGGATTAGAAAATACAGAAAAAGCCATGATTACAATTGCCAATTTATCTTTTGAGCCCACTGATACTCATCTTTCCTTTACAACAAAGACATATGAGTGGAGCGTAGGCGTTGAACACCCGCTAAACTTTCAAATCCCGT
>JANKMV010000305.1 GCA_024650095.1 Bacillota bacterium
GTCAAGACCGTTCCCTACACTCTCCCGGCAGAAAAGATGTATCCTTTTTGGTATTGACAATAATTAGTATCCCTTGTATAGTTGAAGTGTGATAGCTGTGCTATTACACTTGACGGAGGGAGGGTGGAACTTGTTACAGATAGATTATCGCAGTAGAGTACCGATCTACGAACAGATTAAAAACCAAATACTAGAACTGGTGATGGTCGATTCTCTACAACCGCATGACCAGTTACCATCCATTCGTTCCTTGGCACAATCGTTAAAACTAAATGTAAATACGGTAAAACGCGCTTTCTCCGATCTAGAAGCTGCACATGTTATCTATACCGTCGTTGGCAAAGGAAGTTATGTTTCCGAACAAGCACAAGATAATTTTCTATTAAAAGATAGAGCGCGAGAAGAAATTGAGACGGCCTTAAAAAGCGGACGTTCCAATGGACTCTCTAAAGTTGAAATACAATCGATGGTAGAAGAACTATTTGGCAAGGAGGAAAAATAGATGATTTGTGTAGAGAAATTGAAGAAAACGTTTAGCGATGTGATCGCACTAGAAGATCTATCTTTTACGGTAAAGAAAAGCTCTCTTTATGGGCTCATAGGGCATAATGGTGCCGGTAAAACCACTCTGCTAAAAACCATCGCGGGAATCTACCAAGCGGATGCCGGGAGTGTAGAGGTGGATGGAGAAGATGTCTTTGATAATGAACAGATAAAACGTAAGATCTTCTTCATTCCTGATGAACATTACTTTTTACCGTATGCCACCATGAATATTATGGCTTCCTTTTACAAAGGGTTTTACCCCCATTGGAGTGATAAAACATACAAAAAACTTAGTGAAATATTTGAACTTGCAGCCACCAAAAGAATACATAGTTTTTCCAAGGGTATGCAACAACAGGTGGCCATTATCCTCGCCCTCGCCACTCGCCCCGATTATTTACTGCTGGATGAGTGCTTTGATGGACTCGACCCTATTAAACGTTCCCTTGTACGTCAATTGCTGACAGAAATGATGGCGGACAAAGAGATGTCCATTGTAATTTCCTCTCATAACGTGAGGGAACTAGAAGATTTGTGTGATTCCATTGGCGTTATGAACAACAAGCGCATCATTTATGATTCCTCCCTTTGCGAAATGCGGGAGAAGGTTAACAAATACAGGGTGGCTTTTAAGAAGGCGATTACAGCAGATGCCTTTGCTGAGCTCGCTTGTAAAAATATTACCATCGATGGCAGGGTGGCCACTTTTATTGCCACCGGTTTTTCGGCAGATATTAAGAAACAACTTGCTCCGCTAGAGCCAGCCTTGGTTCAGGTTATCCCCCTGACATTGGAAGAGATATTTCTCAGCGAAATGGAGGAGAAGGATTATGACTTTAAAGACATCATTTAATCCTACTGGAGTGCTAAAACATTCTTTTATCATGGCAGCAAAAGCCAGTATCCTTCCTGCCATGCTTAGTTTCATTGCCCTCCTGTTAACCATGGTGGTTACTAACCGTTTTTTTTATGGTCCCTTCCCCCTTGTGGGATCTTCACACCGTTCAAATTACTCTTTCGTTCTCAATGATCCTGGACTGTCTCCAGTTGTCGTGGGCATTATTATCACCAGCGCAGTTTTTTCTGCAATTATGACATTTATCTTTATGTATAAAAAAAATGCCGTTGATGTGTACTTTTCCATAGGGCTAACGAGGAAAAATCTCTTTCTAACACGGTATCTCGCAGGCGTACTTATGAGCACAATGCCTATTTTGCTCGTCATGATCATTGCTTACATTGCAAATATTATGATTTTAGGTGCCTCTAGTGCCTTAACAGCCGCATTTATGCATCTTCTGCCTGGCTTTGTCGTGCTTAATGTGCTTATTTTTACCATCACCTGTCTGCTCTGCACGCTCTGTGGCACAGTTGCAGAGAGTATACTCTTGTCTGCTTGTGGCTTGGGTGGGATTAGCCTGCTGACTCTGGGCATAAATTTTTTAGTGAAAATATTCTTATTCGGTAATCCGTACGGGATATTTAGCAACTCTTATCAGACAGTACGGCCAAACTTGCTGCGCGTTACAGCGGCATTTAATCCATTGCTGTTTTTTTTACAAGATGCCAAAAATTACAGTTACTTGTTCATCGATAACGTTGTCTCGCCATTAGCGAGTGCGTCCCCGGAGATTAATGGTTCTCATATATGGGTTTGGTTGCTTGTGAGTATCTTACTCAGCCTAGTGGCACTAAAGCTATTCCAGAGACGTAAAGTGGAAATTGCCGGTACCGCAGGTACAAACAGGGTTGCAACCTTTATCTGTACACTTATCCTAACCTTCTTCTTCTTTGCACTAACCGTCTCACTCGCTAATCCATTCTTAAACCGATTATCTGCACTTCTTGTCGCCACCATTGTTGGTATTGTCGTCTATGTGGTGAGTGCGCTTGTTTTTAAACATTATCCCTTTCGTGCTAACGTGCTCAAATTGCCCCTCTCCCTTGGCATCTGCTTTCTCTGTATTGTCATTTTAGCGGGCGGTGGTTTTGGCTTTACAAGCAGATTACCCGCACAGGATGATATAGAAAGTGTCTACATCTCATATAAGGGTTCCCCAGATTACCAACTTGAACTAGCAAGTTCGGGGACTTCTCACGATGGTTCATCCGCTTCATACAACTTTACCGTACACAACCTAGCCTATACTCAATCTTCGGATATACAAAGAATCCTTGATATTCACCAAGCCATCATAGACTATGGAGATCAGCCGTTAAGCAGGGCAACAACAGTCACAGATCCAGCTGACTATACAATAAAAAGTGAAATAGCCGTTATCTACACGTTAAAAGACGGCGGAGAATTTATACGCTACTACACAGCCACATCCCTCGATAATCTTATGCGTATACTCGCGCTTGATGACACTGATTATATGAAAGCTAGGCTCGAACAAGCATTGCAAGCAAACAAAATAGACTCCGTCTTTACGTATGGCGATATCCATCTTACAGATATTTTCTATAGCCAACAGTTTCACTACACAGACGCGCGATCCAGATTGCTAGCGGCACTGAGCGCAGACCTGTCCGAGCAAACGCTTCAGCAACGATACTTTCAAAATCA
>JANKMV010000306.1 GCA_024650095.1 Bacillota bacterium
GTCCTTAGGGCGGGTGTATTTGAGGGCGTTTTCAAGCAAATTAAACCATACTTGCCTCATTAAAACCGGATCGCCAAGGACAGTTGGCAAAGCCTCTACTGAGAAATCTAGGTTAGTACGCTCGGATATTGCTACTTCCTGAAGAACAGACTGAGCTAGGGTGGTCATATCTATACTTGTGTGGCGCACATCCGCACGGGTTACCCGTGACAGTGTCAGCAAGTCTGTAATAAGATGGTCCATCTTCTGTGAATTAGTCCGCACTACATTTAGCAGACGGTTTCCCTCTTCATCTAACTTATCCGCATAGTCTTCCATAATAATGCGTGAAAACCCGTTAATCGCTCGTAGCGGAGTGCGCAGGTCATGGGAAACAGAATAAGCAAAGGATTCAAGCTCCCTGTTGGCAGCCTCAAGCTGTGCCATGTGCTCTATCATAGAACCAATTAATCTCGCTGACCCATGGAGCCGCTCTTTAGCAACCTCAGTAATGAAAGTGGGACGTGATTCATAGTCTCTAGCATTTTTCCGCAGTTGCTCGATATTTACTGCAAATTTATTAGCTAACTGCTTTAGTATTTCGGGCTCTTGCGGTGGATCACCGTAGCTAATACTAATGGCGCCTACAACTTCACTGTGTGCCCAAATCGGAACAGAGTATATGTGTATACATCCACTACATAGTCGATTAACCGGTGCCTCGGTTGACACGGCAACTTCAGCAACACTCTTACAGGAAATTTCATGAAAAATACTACCATCGCCACTCTCACATAGTTTCGGTGAAGCACAATCAAAGAGTTGACACCACGTTGAGGCAGTAGCTACATAAGCTGATTCCCCATCTTTCTCATAAATGGAAACTGATGTTTCGAGTAGGTCCAAATAATCGTTGGAGATATCATGTAAAACTTCTTCTCCTACCGAATTTTGAATGAGGGAATACTTGATCGCTTTCTCTCTTTTACTGTTAGGCTGCGTGTCTACACGCTTCATACCAATGCTTCTTCTATTCTTCGGACTTAGCATCCACTCGATGCGCCTCAATGCGGTTTGCGCTTGTTCTAAAGTTTTATAATGAGAATTTTTTTTATGCTGCCAGATTAACGTCACGGAGGTCATGATAAAGAGAATTAGGATGACGATTGCTTCCAGCTCTCCCTGCCGTTCTACCTGAAACAAAAAAACCCAATACCCAAAAACCAGCACACCAATTATTCCGATACAAATAATGAGTGCCGTCTGACGGAATGAAGATTTTTTATTCATTAACATATCATCCACCTTAAAGCCTCGTATCCCTGATATTCCGCAGGCACAGATAGTTACACTTCAACACAGATTGATAAAAACCTCTCTACATATGAGTATTACTACATTTATTTTCCAATTTAACCAAAACACCCTCATAGGGTGAACCCTATTTCACCCTATTAATAAAAGACCTCCCATCCCATGATTAAGGATTGGCGAGGTCTTTCTCTTTGCGGTACGTTCTAGTTATAACTATTATGTGAACCGGATGAATACAGCTGCCAATTTCTATATTGGATTTGCATGTAAAGGAATTGTTATTAACCAGCCCTTCAATTTACCATATTTCAAGATTCTTTCATGCATTTTTACTTCATCTTGGAACAGTTTATAAAAGGTACTACGGAGAGAGTCGTTCCTTATGCATTCAATAACAGCACGGACATGAAAATCAATAGCACTTTGCATACCACTCAAAATAACTGAATACAATAATCTGTCTTCCAATGCTTCAGGGTCGACAGCAACTTGAATAGAAGCCGGAGGTTGAGGAGGTAGATTCACTTCATGTTTCAGAGCAACCTCTTGCAGCATTGCCACCTCTTTTTCAAGCGTTTTAGCCCCCTGGCTTAAAATTAACTGGAATTCTTTATCATGAACAAAGCTGAGGAAGGCCTTTGTCATCTCTATTTGGTGATACCTGTGAGAAATATGATCGAGAATATGAAACGCCTCTCCCGTCGTTAACGCTTCAGTTACTTCGGGTTTAAAAGTCTTAAAAGCAGGGGGTTCATCCATCCACCCTTTCAACTTGCCATACTTATACATTAGCTCAAAACCACTTAAATGCTCTACCAAGTCATCTTGAATGATTTTCCTAACGCTGTCATTTGTTGTCGATGTCCGATATGCAGTTACAAGAGGATACAGATCAGCAATGAGATCATTATAAATTCTCCTATAAATATATTCGTCAGTAAACTGGCTTACCTGTACGCTGGTTTTATAGTCATAGGGAGGTCTTCTGGGAACTTTAAGCTTAAGACTCTTCGCTTTATCTTCATATAGCTTTATATACTTTTTCCATTCATCCAAAAGCTGCCCTAAAACTATATCAAAGTCACGATCATGTGTTAAGTTTTGGAATAACCGAACAGTATCTGTACTGTGATATCTGGATCTTAACATGTTCCAGATATTAAACGCTTCCTTCATATCGATTTCTTCTTTTAATCCTCTTGAATTCTTAAATATGGAGATACCCATTTTATCCCTCCAGAATGTGGCGTACTATATTATCCCACTTATTTTATAAATATATTAAATGCCAGGAGCCAATTCTAATATATGGTAATTTTTTTCTTAGATAAATACTTAAAGTGGAGTGTTGTACTTAGAAGCCAAACAATCGCGACAATGAACCTTGCAAATGGATTCCAGCTAATATATTGCAGTGTTCCCAATTGATTAAAAATGCTATCCAACCCAGCACTAACCAGTGCAAATGTAAGCAGATATAACCAAAACAGAACTTTTTCTTTGGGTAAAAAATATAAGTAGAGCATCAGTGCTGGAACCCACGCTAAGTTTAGTAAAAATGGTGAGTTTAAAAATGTAAAAGCTGTTTCCTGCCAACTAAAAAGTGACATTAATCTACCCAATGTAATTACAAAGACAAGACTACCAAAATACCCCCAAACAAAACTTATTCCGAATAAGCGTTTTATGTCTTCTCTGGGTATCAAAATTATCATAAAAAGGGCCATTAAGAATGTAAATGTGAAATAATAGATATCGTGCGGAATCTGAAATTGAAACATTGTTTCACCTACCCAGCTATATTCATTAACCC
>JANKMV010000307.1 GCA_024650095.1 Bacillota bacterium
TTTTTGTAATTTGGCCAACAGCATATTAACGGCTCTATGTGCTCCACTGTATTCAGAAACAATATTTTTCTTAATGCCTTGAGAGAAATAGTGATCTGCAGCGGGGGTAATCTCTTCATTAGACAATAATTTTTGCCCGACAAGAGACATTTGTTCTACTGTCTTTTTCATAGTGCGAGCAGTGATGCCAGCTTTAACAATCACGACATCACTTTGATAAAGGCTTACACCTGGATTCTCTTCGTACATAGCAGTCACAGCAGGAATTCCCATAACCGCAGTTGTAAGCTTACACACCTCCCCACAAGCAACACCATAACGTCCTGCGTTAAATGCCGGTCCAGCTAAAACTAAATCAGGCGAAAACTGCTTGATTAAGGTCAAAACCGTTTGACCTGCTTCAGCTATATTTTCAGCAAAAAAATTATCACCACAAATAACTGTCGCTACCACGTCAAATGTTTCTTGTAAAGCGAGTCCCGGACCAACGGGTCCCGGCACTACCTGAGGTTCAATATCTGCTTTTTCTTCTCCTCCTATTCCCCCATAAAATTGGTTTAAATAGTGTACAACTTTAAGCATACTAGACAAAGTATAAGTCAACTCCTTTTTCTCTTGAACTTGTTTTTTTGCCAGTACTGCATTGATGTTATCTTACATCAGGTAATATTGCCCCCTGGCTAAGCAATAGGTCCTGTAAAGCACGGTAATCAACTTCTCTAGGTTGAATACCCAACTTAACAGCTATTGCTGCAGCTGTTCCCGCCGCCTCACCGAATGCAATACAGTGAGGAATCCAGTTAAAGGCGTCATTGGCACCAATATCTGAAGAAAACGCCCGACAAGCAACCAGCAAACCGTCCACATCTTTTGGCAAAAGAGAACGATATGGAATATAACCGCGCTTGTGGTAACTAGGTGGGGTAGTAAAGGGACAGACGGCAATGGTATCATCGTGAATGATCCCGTTATGCATATCATCTTCCGTATAAACGTATTCACCCATCATCCTGCGACCTCCTCGGGTACCAATCTGGGAGGCAGAATCGAGGATATAGCAATTCTCAAAACCCGGTATGTGTTTTTGATAAAAAACCTGTACAATTCGCATGACCCTTCGCATCATTACTTCCACCATGGTGAGGTGTTCGATGTTTGTGGCACTTAAGCCACCTATCCTGTTGTTGAACCAGCAGATATCATTACGTGAACTGGCTATGGGAAGAGTACGGATACCCTCGGTCAGTTTACTCAGCTCTTCCATAAGCTCTCTGTGTTTCTGCGGATTAGCATCCTTGTAAGCACAGTACTTATTAAAATCGATATTACCAAACCGAAAGACCAAAGCTTGGTGAGCAGCCCGCAATTTGGGACTCATGGTGTCATCAAACTCAACGCCTGCAGAAGCCATAATATCACCATCGCCTGTACCATCGATAATCACTTTCCCTAGAATTGCTTTTCTGCCCGACTTGCTTTCAAAGATGACTCCCTTCACTACACCATCTTCCACAATGGCCTCCGTACCCCAGGAGTGAAGGTACAACTTGACTCCCGCTTCTTCCACCATATCATTTAATATGCCTTTGAGCCACTCGGGGTCTACGGTGGCCGTCAGCCTAATCTTGCCGCCTACCACAACAAATAGTACATTTTTCCAGCGCTCAATGACATCCTTATCAGATGAGCCTAACTCCTCTTTGGAAGGATAGAGAACACCTCCCACAGCATCTAGCCTATCAATCCATTCCTGGCAAAGACCGGCGATCTGCGGTTCATTTGTACCATCACTCATCAAAAGAAGCATGATAACCAACCCGCCGGTAGCCAGCCCGCCTAAATGGCCGTACCTTTCCACGAGAACAGTTTTGGCTCCGTTTCTTGCCGCAGCTACAGCCGCAGAATGGCCTCCAGGGCCGCCGCCTACCACTATCACATCGGCTTCGTCAAAGACTTCGGTCTCTCTGGCCGCTTCCTTTATCGTTTTAACCGGTAATTTCATCACATTTACCTCCTTCAAACTGTACGTAAATATACTGGAAGTATCTTATTAAAAGGTTCATAGAAATCCTATGAGTTAACATTCGTATTTATGGTGATACGATCCTCTTTAAATTCGATCACTGCTGAAGAAGTTGACCTAAGATATTCCACTTCTTCCGGAACATCAGCAAAAGAAACAATTCGTGGCAAAAGATTTTCATCAGGTTTTACAAAAGTAGCAGAATAGCTTAGCTTATCATTCGAATCAATATCAAGCTCCACAATCAGTCCAGGTTGGCCTGGAAGTGCCTTTCTTGCGACAAAATCCCATCCATAAATCACTTGCCCCATGCCATAAACAATGGGTCTGTTTTTATAGACCTCAATGGGCTGAATAACATGTGTATGCGAACCCAAAACAACATCGGCCCCTGCATCAATGGCAGCATGTGCCAATTCCCTCTGATAATCAACAATCTCACGTCTTGAAGAAAGACCAAAGTGGAAAAAGGCAACAACAATATCTACTTCTTGTCGTAGCGCATTGATTTGTTCTTGTAAGTCTTTAATATACTCAGGATGTACAACAGTAAGGACCTTTGGTGGTGCTCCCGGCATTTCCATATATCTACTGTTTGGTTGATAAGATGTGGTCACTGGGATAGGGACTACACCCGCTTCTTTTTCCGTTGCTGCATGCCCAATTGGCCAGAAGACCGCAGTGCCTCCAGATACAATACCTATACGGTATCCATTTACATCTATGATAGCAGGTTTCTTTGCTTCTGCTATATTCATTCCAGCACCCGTATGTGCAATGCCTGCTTCATCAAGTTGTTTCAATGTTGTCTTAATCGGTTCTGCACCAAATGTACAATTGTTCGCAAGGTTAAAAGCTTTAAAACCAGCTTTTGCAAGAATAGGGGCATGCCCTTCACCTACATGTGTAAACCCGGGCTTATAATATAGTTCCTTTGGTTCAGCAAGCAATCCCTCAAGATTACCTATTGACGCATTCATCTGATTTAGGTAATGCATGATTGGTTCAAAATAATTACTATCCTTACTAAAATCCTTCAAGTTAATGTC
>JANKMV010000308.1 GCA_024650095.1 Bacillota bacterium
GCCATACCGTTCAAACTGTAAATATTGATAAGCGACATTGCGGGGTAAAAAGTACAGTAGCACCTTGGAGCCATCTAAGGGCGGGATGGGTAATAAGTTAAATACGCCCAAAAAGACATTATAGATCAGCGTTAATTCCATAATTTGAAAGATATGATTGCTACGTAAGGGGGGAACCAATACCAAAAGAAGGAGAGCCAAAAAAGCCAAAATAAAATTAGTTAACGGTCCGGCAAGGCCCACAAGGAGCATACCACGGCGGCGATCGCCTTTAAAGTATAGTGGATTTACAGGTACAGGTTTGGCCCAGCCAAAGCCTACGAGCCAGAGGGCCAACAGCCCCAGTGGGTCTAAGTGCTTGAGGGGATTTAGAGTTAAACGTCCTTGCTCCTTTGCTGTAGGATCTCCTAGCTTGTAAGCGACTAATCCATGCGCTACTTCATGTAACGTCAATGCGAGTAAGAGCGCCGGGATACGATAGAAAAGATCACTCGAGACAAAACGTGAAAGCATGTTACTTAGCGGCAAGCTAATTCTCCTCTCTCAAAACAGGTTCATGCTGCATGCGTGCGCGGGCGAAAGCTAATTCTTCCTCCCGATTAGTAACAAGTCCATCTAGCTTAGCCGCGCGTACGGCGGTCAAAATCTCCTGAAAAGTTGGACCAGGTGCAAAGCCGAGGGCTTCTAGATCATGGCCATTAATTTCGGTCTTTTGTAGCCGTATTTTTTCCCAATAATGCGTGACACTTTTCCAGATACGACTATTATCACTGGCCACTTGCAGTAACAGGAGTGCCTCCACCGGTTGGCCCCTAAACCATTGATCCAACTGACTCGGTTGCGGCGACTCGTTAGTGACCAGTTGTGCCAAGACATGGGGTACAACTGTCAGTGCTGCTAAAAGGCGACGTGATACTTCACGTGGTAAGCGCAATCGGCGACAAAGGTGTCGTGCTTCCTGAAACGGCATTTCCAGCATCAGTGCTGCAAGGTATAATGCGTCTGGTAGAGGGCTGGCATCACGCCAAGCTTGTTCTACCCACAACAACATTTCTTGGACAGCAAAGAGTCGTTTACGTACAGCTGCACCATAGCGAACACCCGGGAAAAGACTTATTGATACACCTAATGTAAAGATACGATCAAGTATCTTAGGGATCTCTTCTTCGTGAAAAATCAAGGAAAACTCATCATATAACCTTTCTTTACTCACCTTTTCTAAGACGCGCGTTTGTACGGCATTTTCCAGTAAAGATTGTGTAGTTTCCTCTAACTGAAAAGCAAAGCGCTGTTCGAAACGGATGGCACGTAGCACCCGCAGCGGGTCTTCCACAAAACTTAAGTTATACAGAACACGAATCAATCCATCCTGTACGTCGCACAGCCCGGCGAAAAAGTCAATAAGTTGACCAAAATGAGGTGAATTAAGCGCTACCGCCAGTGTGTTAATGGTAAAGTCTCTGCGAAAGAGATCATTTTTCAAGCTGCTCTGCTCCACTTCCGGCATGGCAGCAGGATAAGCATAAAATTCGTGGCGAGCGGTCACAAGATCGATTTGGCTACCATCTAACAGGGTAAGCGTAGCGGTACCAAACTGTTCATGGGTTATAAGCTGCCCCCCCAGCATTTGCTGGAGCTGCTCAGCAAAGGGAATTGCCAATGGCTCCACCACCAGATCTAAATCATGAGTTGGCATCTCTAAGATGAGATCGCGAATAAACCCGCCCACAGCATGCACTTTTACATCTTCGTGATCAGCCGTCTGCCCAATATGAAAAAGCAAGCTTTGCATTTTTTGTGGCAAGCGTTCATTGATGAGGACGGTAAGATCGTCACCCACTGCTGGCAAGTTTTTCTGCTTGCTTTGTTGAAGCGGTTTGATTCCTTCGAGGTTACGCAAAACATCGGTACGTGTAATAATACCGATGATGGTTTCACCAACCATGACAGGCAAGCGCCCCACATCGTTTTCTATCATCATATGTTGTACTTCTCGCATAGGCATCTCGCTTGGGACAGTGACTGGTTTTCTACTCATGTACCCTTTTACGGGAGCATGGCCGAGACCATGATGAGACGCTTTGTCCAGATCACGACGAGAAATAATGCCCAGCAGAGCTTGCCCTTCTGCCACAGGAAAGCCACTATGGCCGTAGCGGAGCATGAGCTCGCGAGCCTCGTCAATGGTCGTGTCAGGTGCAATGGTACGTGCAGGGGCGGACATCATCTCGCCTGCTGTCTTTGCTGGCATGATTTCTCGGTAGAGTGAAATAACAAGGTTGTCTCGTACTTCTTCCACCTCGAGCTCGCGCACCAAGGCTGAGGCCGCGCTGCGATGTCCCTTGCCACCAAACGAGCGTAAAATCTTGACCACATCAATATATTCCACGCGACTCCGTCCCACCACATACACTTTATTCTCCATAGATACCACGGTAAACATCATATCTACATCTTCAAGTTCCAACAATTTATGTGTCAGCAACCCTAAGCCAGAAACATAATCGCCATTGTCAGTACTCGCCACGCCCACCCGTACGCCACGTAATTCATGGTATTCAGTAGCGGCTAGTAGCTCATCTAATATATCTCGTTGTTCTTCATTTAAGGGGCGATTTAAAAACTCGTTAACAACCCGTAAATTTACACCCACTTGCCATAAACGATGCAATACGTCCACATCACGAAAGGTGGTACTTTCAAAGGTCAAGCAGCCAGTATCTTCATAAATCCCCATGGCAAACAAGGTCGCTTCAAAAGGGGAGATAGCAATATTGTCAGCAAAGATCTTCTCCAAAAGCAGCGTGGTGGTGGCGCCAATATTCTCCACCAGTGACCACTCTGCCGTCAAATCATTGTCTGAGTCTGGATGATGATCATACAAATGAATTTGGGTAAGCTTGTCTAGTTGTCGGGCAAACATACCGATGCGTGTACGTTGCCGCGTGTCTGTGACCACAAGCTTTGTAACCGACGTGAGCTCGATTTCTTTCAGCGTTTTTACGGGCAAGAGATCTTTATAAAGTGCAACATATTCTTGCACATTTTTATTCAAACTTCCAGGATAAACC
>JANKMV010000309.1 GCA_024650095.1 Bacillota bacterium
GGACAAATGTAGCAAAGATCAAGCCAATGTAGGGAACGGTCTTGACCGTTCCGAACCCCAATACTGAGCAGAAGAGGGTTTAGCCATTGGGTTACGCGCCCAACGGTCAAGACCGTTCCCTACACCTTGAAAGTATTGATTTGGAGACGGCAAGTAATAATCTGGACCCTTATTTAGCATAAAGTTAATTTGTACAGCGGGTAAGAGTTCGTGTATACTGATAAGCAGGAGAATAAGGATAGCAGGAGGCATACGAGAATGAAGAAAATCGCGGGTAAGAATGTCGTCCTGATTGGCTTTATGGGCACGGGGAAAACAGAAGTGGGGCGTTTGTTGGCTGCTTCCTTACATCGTTATTTGGTGGATTCAGATCGTGCCATTGTGGAACGAGTGGGAAAACCCATTACGGAAATTTTTGCAACGTTTGGCGAAGCATATTTTCGCAAGCAAGAAAAAGAAGTCATTTTGGATTTATGTGGGCAAAGTGGGCTGGTACTGGCCACGGGTGGTGGCGTTGTGCTGGATCCGCAGAATGTGGAGGCTCTACAGAAAAGTGGCTTTGTGATTTGGCTTGATGCCAGTGTGACAGCGATTGAGCAACGTTTAGACGGGGATGAATCGCGTCCATTACTGGCTAATATTGACTCACTGCGTGCTCTTTACCACGAGCGTACAAGCGTTTATCGGGTTGCCGCTCATGTACGCGTGGACACCACCGACAAGCCACCCCTGGCGGTGGTAGAGGAAATTGTTAAAATACTTTGTCAGCAACCATAGAATTAAACGCAAGTCGTGCGTTTTTGAGAAGGATTTTTTTACCGCAAACGCGAAATACTATGGAACAGAGAGCATGGTGTCATGTACTCCATGTAAGAATACTGTAAAGAGAGTGCAGGGTAAGCTGAACCTGCTGGCCGAGGAGAGATGGCATGGAGAGGCTAGACGCGCTACGACGGCAGCTTCAAGGTGAGGGTCGGGACGCCTTTTTAGTCTCCAATCCCCTTAATGTTGCGTATGTAAGTGGCTTTACCGGCACGGCCGGATTGTTATTGATTACAGAGAAAGAAGCCTATTTGCTGACAGATTTTCGTTATGTGGAGCAAGCGCAACAGCAAGCCCCCGCCTTTAAAACCATTGATGCTAAGGGCAAGCTGTGGCAAGTGGCACATACGTTACTGGTGGATGCAGGGTGTAAAATCTTGACTGTGGAAGCGGACCATCTCACGGTAGATACATATGAAAAAATTGTTGCCGCTTTAGATGAACTTGTAGTGGAAGGCATTGCTTCACCGGTTGCTAAGCTACGGACCATTAAAAGTCCGGCTGAAATTGCAGCCATTACCGCGGCGCAAAAACTCACCGACGCTGCCTTTACTCATATTTTGTCCTTTATTAAACCCGGAATGCGGGAACGTGAAATTGCGTTGGAGCTAGAGTTTATGATGCGCAAAAACGGAGCTAGTGGCTTATCGTTTGAGATGATTGTTGGTTCTGGAAGTCGTGCAGCGTTGCCCCATGGCGTGGCCTCTGCAAAAGAGTTGCTTGTCGGCGATGCGGTGGTATTGGATTTTGGCTGTATCGTGAATGGGTATTGTTCGGATATGACGCGGACTGTTTTTGTGGGACAGGCCAGTGCCAAACAGCGTGAAGTCTATCAAGCTGTTTTGGCCGCGCAACAAGCTGCCTTAGATAAATTGCGGGCGGGTTTAAGTGGACAGCAAGCCGATGCTCTGGCACGCGATGTCTTGGTGGCAGCGGGTTTCGGTGAGCAATTTGGACATGGCCTTGGTCATGGTGTCGGTCGCGAAATTCATGAAGCGCCTCGCTTGTCGCCCACAGCGGAAGATATTCTTGCCACCGGTATGATTGTGACCGTGGAACCTGGCGTTTATCTACCCGGCGAATTCGGTGTACGTATTGAAGATATGGTTGTGATTGAAGAAAATGGGATACGTAACATAACAGTAAGTTCAAAAGAATTATTTTGCGTTTAAGATGGAGGGGACTGAATGATTACAACTAGTGATTTTAGGACAGGACTAACCATTGAGTTAGATGGTGATGTTTATATCATCGTGGATTTCCAACATGTAAAGCCGGGTAAAGGAGCGGCTTTTGTACGTACCAAGTTAAAAAATGCTAAAACCGGGGGTACGACGGAGCGAACCTTTAGAGCCGGGGAGAAAATGGAACGTGCCATTATGGATCGCCGCGAAATGCAGTTTCTTTACAAATCGGACGACGACTATTTTATGATGGATACAGAAACATATGAACAGATGTCTATAACAGAAGAACAACTGGGTAATGATATTAAATACTTAAAAGAAAACATGACCATTAGTGTGCTCATGTATCAAGATAAAGTGTTCGGCATTGAAATGCCCTTTTTTGTTGAACTAGCTGTGGCAGAAACAGAGCCAGGGATTAAAGGCGATACCGCTTCCGGTGGTACTAAAGCGGCCACCATGGAGTCTGGTGTGGTGGTACAAGTCCCGTTCTTTATTAATATTGGCGATGTCTTGCGTATTGACACCCGTACGGGTGATTATATGGAGAGGGTCTAGTACCCACTACAAATTGAAGGAGGATTCTAATCCATGGACGATTTAAAATCCCGTGTGGCGTATTTGAAGGGGCTGGCCGCTGGGCTAGGCCTAGAGAATGACAGCCGCGAAGGAAAACTCTTCGGGCAAGTTATTGATGTCATCGATTCGTTGGCCGTAGCCGTAGCCGAACTACAGGAAGATTATGTAGATTTGGCAGACTACACTGAAGCCATTGATGAGGATCTCAATGATTTGGAAGACGACTTTTATGAAGAGGATGAAGAGGAGGAAGACGAGGACTACTATGATGTAGCAGACGTTGATGATGATGACATGTTCTCAGTCGAATGTCCTGAATGTCATGAAATCGTCTACATTGATGACGACATGTTAGAAGATGACGATGTCGTGGAAATCCTCTGTCCCAATTGTGAGCGTGTCGTATTCATTAATGACGACGCAGATTTTGAAGACTTCGAAGTCCTTGAAGTCGAGGAAGAATAAAAACGAAACAACACCA
>JANKMV010000030.1:0-6930 GCA_024650095.1 Bacillota bacterium
GATCAGGAATGTAGCGGTCCGATAGGGTTACGGCAGCACATAAAGGGGGTGTGTCCATGTCCGTGTCACCTTTTTGGGCCATTCTTTTACCCGTATGTGGCGGCGGTCTCATCGCCTTAATCAAAGAGGAAAAGAACCTGCTCAGAAATAGTATGGCCAGTTTAGTTACCATAGCGACATTTGCCCTAGTGGCACCCGCTCTCCTCGCAGTGATGCAGGGAAAGGAATACGCATGGACGGCTGTACGCTTAATGCATAACTTGTCTATCGCCTTCTCCATTGAGCCCATGGGTATACTTTTTGCCACGTTGGCATCTTTATTATGGGTGTTTGCTACGCTCTATGCCACAGGCTATATGGGACATGAGCATCACAAACGGCGGTTTTTTACGTTTTTTACCTTGGCACTCAGTGCAACGATGGGTGTAGCTTTTTCCGCAAATCTATTTACACTCTATTTATTTTATGAATATTTAGCTCTTATCACGTATCCACTGGTGATTCATGAACAATCGGCACAAGCCTACGCCGCTGGGACAAAATACATGATTTATTGCTTCATGAGCGGTTCACTTGTATTTCTGTCACTCTTTGTGCTCACGGGCGTTGGCCCAGGGCAGTTAACTTTTACTGCTACGGGTCTACTTGCTCCCTATGTAGCAGACCATAGAACATTATTATTTATCATGTTTTTTGTGGCTGTTCTTGGTTTTGGTGTCAAGGCGGCAATTATGCCCCTACATTCATGGTTACCTTCAGCCATGGTGGCTCCCACTCCTGTTAGTGCGCTTCTACATGCGGTGGCCATCGTCAAAACCGGTGTATTTGGCATTTTGCGAATTATGTTTTATATCTTCGGTGTTGATGCCCTGCGCGATTTAGGCGTGGCGAATATCTTATCCATTTTACTTACTCTTTCTATTATTGTGGCATCTATTATGGCTATCAAACAAGAAAAACTAAAGGCTCGTTTAGCATATTCTACCATCAGTCAGTTGGGGTATATCACTCTTGGTGCCGCCATGCTTTCACCCCATGGCCTTACGGGAGGCATTGTGCATATCATTAACCATGCTTTAATGAAGATTGTGCTATTCTTTTGTGCGGGGGCCATTATTACCGAAACGGGAGCGACACGCATTAATCAACTTAGTGGTATCGGCAAGAGAATGCCCTACACGATGCTTTTCTTCTCCGTGGCTAGTATTAGTTTGATTGGAGTACTGCCGTTGGTTGGGTACGTGAGTAAATTTTATTTGCTTTCCGGTAGTATTGAGGCTGGCAAGCCCATGCTTGGTTTTGTGTTCTTGCTTAGTTCGGTCTTAAATGGTATTTACTATCTACCCATTATTATACGAGCATACTTTACGGAAGGGTCCTATTCTCCTCCCGAGGGTTTGGAAAGTCCTCCTAGTATGTTTATCCCCACAGCCATCTTGGCAGGGTTATGTATTATTTTTGGCTTATTTGCTCATCAAACCACATTACCCCTAGTCAGTCGCATCGTCACGGCAATATTTCAATAGAAAGGGGGGCGAACGAAATGAATGATACACTATGGCAGCCTGCCTTTGTACAGGGCCTGCTTTTTATCACGATATTGGGCGTATGGAGTGCAGGTGAACGGCGTCACAAGGCGGCTTTGTACGTTATGATTGCTTCTTTAGTGACTTCTATGATCATACTCGCAACATTGATCCAAGATGTTCTGGGAGGTAAAGTTTATACAGCGGTATACAATATTTTGCCTCCCTTTGGCCTTTCCTTTCAGCTTGATCTCCTTAGTTTAGCGTTGTCATTACTATTTCTATTCGTGGGTGCGGTCCTTGTGCTCTATTTGGTAACCTATCCGTTGCAGCAGGGATATCGTCGCTTTCAAACCGTGTTTTTACTGATAATTACATGCGCCACAGGGGTGGTTATGGCCGGAGATCTAATGAGTCTATTTTTATTCTTTGAAGTGATGTCCGTGTCGTTCTTTATTTTAGTGATACACGATCAAGCTCAGGCTTCCGTAGCGGCAGCCTATAAGTATCTTTATATGACTGTTGGCGGAAGCGTTTTATACTTTATGGCTGTGGCTTGCATTTTTTCACTCACGGGAGCTGTTAGCTGGAGTGAGGCGGCAACCTTACCGGCAGGACCACTAACTACATTGGCATTTTTAGGATTCGTGGCAGCATTTGGTATGAAAGCAGGACTTTTTCCCCTGCATATCTGGATGTCGGACGCCTATGGTCAAGCACCTGTACCAGCCATGGCTTTGTCTTCCTTAATTATGTTGAAGACGGGTGCCTATGGTCTGATCCGTGTTGTGCATCAAGTTTTTGGCATTGAACTTATGAACCAACAAGGCTGGGGAACATTGCTACTTGTTTTGTCCATTGGGTCTATTCTTTATGGTTCGCTCTGTGCTTTTGCGGAGAAGGACTTACCACGACGCCTCGCATATTCTGGCATGGCACAAGTTGGCTATATTACATTTGGGCTGGCAATGGTGACACCGGATGCTTTGGTGGGTAGCCTTTATCATATTGTGGCGCACATCATGATGAAAGGCACGCTTATTCTCTGTGCGGGGGCCATTATTACGAAGACGGGTAAGCGTAAAATTTCTGAGTTAGCAGGGATTGGCACTCAGATGCCGTTAACCATGGCTTTGTTTTCTCTGGCTGCCTTGACCTCGGTGGGGTTACCACCCATGAATATTTTTATTACCAAATGGTACTTGAGCCTCGGCGTGCTTGATGCAGGTCAACCATTTTTGATTTTTGTTTTGTTGGCCAGTAGTGTGCTTAATGCGGCCTACTATCTGCCCATTTCCTATACAGCATTTTTTGGTGAAAGAAACCGAGACTTGCATGGTGCCCTGGTTGGGGAGCGTTTACCTGCAACCATGGTCATCTCCATGCTCATTCTAGCCGTCGGTTGTATTGCCTTTAGTTTTATGCCACAAAATATCCCATTAGATTGGGCGCGCACCATTGCCGCCGGTTTCTTTCAATAAGGGGGGGGAGATAATGAGGAATCAATTACCAATCATAAGTGTGCTTGCTCCCCTACTTTTTGCCGTAATTTTGGTATGTTTCTACCGGGGACACGATACATTTAAAAAGATAATAACGCTTGTGGGTTCAGGTATTTCATTGTTGGCAAGTTTGGCCATGATTCCAGCACTGGTGTCAGGCCAAACGTTGGGTACGGATGCAAGCTTTATGTCAACTCCATTTGCTGTGGTATTTCAAGGCGACCCGCTAAGTATCTTCTTCGCTGTGATTTTTTCTTTTAGTTTTTTCTTGGCAATCATTTATTCCTTTGGCTATTTAGCTCATAGTCACGCTCATTTACGATATTATTCGTTGATGCTGGTAACACAAGGTGCCATTGTGGGTGTGGTGATGACTGCCTCGCTTTTTGGTCTCTTTCTCTTCTTCGAGTTGATGGCCATCACATCATATTTTCTCGTTATTCACGAAGAAGATGAGAAAGCCATGTATGCAGGATCCAAATATTTGTTCATGACGGTTGTGGCTGGTTTGGGCGTTTTCCTGGGCCTTGTAATCACCTATCATCTGGGGGGACGGCTCGACTTTGTTTCAGGTGGTTATATTAGCGCATCTCCTTTGGCAAGTCTGGCTCTTTTTGCATTCCTTGTTGGCTTTGGTACCAAAGCAGGTATGTTTCCCGTGCATATTTGGTTGCCAGAAGCACACCCGGCTGCGCCGGCGCCCTTTAGCGCTTTACTTTCTGGTTCTCTGCTTAAGACAGGGGCATACGGCTTTATCCGCCTCATGTACTTTATCTATACACCACAAGCAGTGCGGGCAGCAAACTTTGATACTGTGTTATTGGTGCTAGCTGTCATTACCATTCTCTTGGGATCTGCTCTCGCTTTGCGTCAGGATCAACTAAAGCGCCGTCTTGCCTACTCCAGTGTGGCGCAAATTGGGTACGTTTTGTTGGGCATTGCACTATACTCGCACTATGCGCTTATGGGTGCGTTAATTCACATTTTCTCTCATGCGTTAATGAAGGGAGCGCTCTTCTTATGTGCGGGCGCCATCATTACGCAAACAGGAAAGAAGAATGTTAGTGAAATGAAAGGCATTGGCCACCAGATGCCCATAACGATGTTGGCTTTCACGCTAGCGTCACTGACCATGGTGGGTATACCCCCATTTAATGCGTATTATAGCAAGTGGTATTTGGCAGTAGCTTCATTAGAAGCGGGACAAGGATACCTTGTGGCCGTCTTGATTCTCAGTAGCTTGTTAAATGCACTTTACTATTTTCCCGTCGTTGTTAATGCTTTCTTTCCGGAACGTGGTAAAATAGGGGCTGGTAAAATAAGCTGGGTGCGCGATGAGTTGCCACAGGGGATGGTCTACTCCACGGCCTTTCTTGCTATCCTTTGTGTAGCTTTTGCCTTTATCCAACCGCACTGGCCTATTGTTTTGGCGGCTAAAATTTCTACCGCTCTCTTTTAAGGAAAGGGCGTATTTTTAAGGAGGGGGTTCTCTATGTTTGGTGCAGCAGCTGTCTCGCAGGATCCCGGTGGAAGCTACGGTACTCTGTCAATATTACTGATATTACTGCCGGTGTTATGGTTGGTGGCACGGGGTGTGCATGGCCATCTTTTAGCACGTAAAGAACTATCTATACGAAACATTTTTAGCATAGAATTTATAGCAACAATTCTCTATACTGGTTTTTCGTTCTTTTGGGTGACAAGATTTAGAATGAGTTCGCCTCTCACAGGTACCAGCGTTGAGGGTGACAGGGCGCTTATTGAAAGTATCACGCCATGCTTGATTGTCTTGCTACCATTTTTGGGAGCAGCGTTGGTGGTTGTGATTGGTCGGAGAAGTGCCCCACTGCGAAATTGTGTGGCAACGGCCACCACATTTTTTACCTTTGTCTTGGTCATCTCCATGTATCCCTTGGTCAGTGCAAGCACCGTTGTTTATGAACTGCCCTCACTTATGGGTCTAGGCTTACATTTAAGAGTGGACTTTTTTAGTTTTGTTTTTGCTGCGTTTTCATCATTTATCTGGTTTTTATCGACATTTTATTCACAAGAATATATGGAACATGAAGAGGGACATACACGTTATTACTTCTTTATGCTGGTGTCTTTAGCGGGTACAGTGGGTGTTTTCCTTGCAGGAGACCTATTAAGTCTGTTCCTCTTCTTTGAAACCATGACCCTGGCTTCATATGCACTGGTCATTCATGCGCAAAGCAAGGCCGCGATGGCGGCCGGACGGAATTACTTATACATGGGTGTGGGTGGGGGCTTATGCCTGCTAACGGCCATTATGCTTGTCTTTAACCAAACAGGTACCACAACATTCTTGCCTAATTTGGAAGCGCTAGTCACGATGGGATCACTACGTTTCCTTGTGGGTGCCCTCTTTTTTATCGGCTTTGGCATAAAAGCCGGTGCGGTACCCATGCATATTTGGTTACCACAATCACATCCAGTGGCGCCAACACCTGCCAGTGCACTGCTCTCGGGGATCATGATTAAGGCAGGCGCGTACGGAATTATTCGCATCTTTACGATGCTGTTCACACCCTCTCATGATGCTCATTCCGCTTTGTGGCAAATTACAGAGCAGTTTGGCTATATCTTAATCTGGATTGGCGTCATCACCATGTTTACAGCGGCTGTACTGGCACTGGCGCAAAAACACGCCAAGCGCGTGTTGGCCTATAGTAGTGTTAGTCAGATGGGCTATATTCTTATGGGTATTGGCACGGCTGCATATTTAGGGTATGAAGGCGCCATGGGTTTAGGTGGTGTATCGTATCATATTCTCAATCATGCTTTCTTTAAGGCAGGCATGTTTCTGATGGTCGGGGCCGTTTATATGCGTACCCATGATTTAGATTACAGTAAGTTGGGAGGACTATGGCGTAGTTTTCCAGTTACAGCAGTGGCCTTTCTGGTGGCGGCTTTTGCCATTGCTGGTGTCCCTGGCTTTAACGGCTATATTAGTAAAACAATGCTCCATCATGCCATTGTGGAGGCGGGGGAGCATCATGGGGCGTTATCGCTTCTCTATGCGGAGAAGATCTTTGTGATTACCGGGGGCCTGACGTTTTGCTATATTATGCGTCTTTTTCAATCTATCTTCTTGGGTAAGCGTAGCGAGGCGGCCACATCGTATAAAAGGGAGACGACGCTGGAGCGGGTGCTTTTTGGTATCATAGCTACTATCATCATCTATGGTGGTCTCGCTTCTTCCCGAATTATTAACCGTGTGATTCTGCCGATGGGCCATGGATTTATTTATGATCATCACATGTGGGAGCATATGACGCATCTAGGCTTTTGGAATAGCCATGATCTAGTTGGGATTGGTGGCTCACTGGGTATTGGCGCTATTGTCTTTGTTCTGCTTGCCCGCATTAACTTTAATTTGCCTCTTGCCAACATACTAAGTGTAGAACATTTATTCTATAAGCCCTTTTTAAATGGTTTATTTAAACTGTTTATGCTTAGTGGCTATGGAATTGAAAAAGTAACAGATGTAACGCTTGTGGGGATTTCACAGGTTGGTACCCTGTTGGCAGAGGGTACGGGTTGGCTAGATGGAAAGCTTCTGCCGCGTCTTGGGCACGGGATTGTTGCTGTGATGGGAAAAACGTGGGATCGACTCTATACCTACGTTCTCTGTAACGTGAATGATCTGCGTAAGTTGACGCAGCAGGCGGAGTGGGCCACTTTCTTTGCCATGATTAAGGTTGACTATAATCCTAGAGGAGATAAAGTTTATAAAAGATTAACCATGATGAATCTAGATTTAACACTTTTCATTGTCTTATTCATGCTAGCACTTATCTTCAGTCTACGCTTTCTTACACTATTTTCTTATTGAGAGTGTTTAGTCGCCCAATAGATGCGTAAAATAAAAAATGCAAACA
>JANKMV010000030.1:6940-12142 GCA_024650095.1 Bacillota bacterium
GGCGCAAGGCTTGTTTGCATTTTTTCTGAAAGCGTACTATTCTTCTGTGGGTACATCACAGGCGGGGATTTGACGTAGTGTGCTCGGATCGGTGACATCTTTATGAACAAACAAGCCGCACCAACATTGTTTCATATAATCAAAATGTTTTTTATGAAATGGAATACATGGACAGCAAATCTTCATATCTTCTTCCCGTTCGCCGACGATGGCTTGGCAAGGACAAAAGGGACTACCGAATTTACGTTCAATTTGTACCTCTTGCTCTAGTAGAAAATCGACTAGCTCTTGGTCCGGATTAAACTTGTAGCCTAGTGCGTCAACCACAGCCGTGTAATAAGTACGAAAGTCTTCCTTGCGTTTTGTTGTATCCATGAGCTAAATCCCTAGTAAGTCTTTTAGTTTCTCCTCGTTGAATCCAATTACATGCTTGTCATTTAGTGTGACAACAGGGAATTGACTCGCACCCGTTAAGGTTTTGATTTCATCTACTATTTTTTTTCTCTCTTCAGCTTCAGCTAAATCTACATCAATAAAATCATACTCAATCTTATGATCGGCAAACCAACGCTTGGTGCGTTGACAGTGAAAACAGGTGCTTAGTGCATAAAGAAATGGTTTCATTATTATTTCCCTCCTAAATTAATAAAAATGCTGTCATTTTCTACCTTCACCTGGAAAACAGGAATTCTTATTTCGGGTGCAGATAAAAATGTCCCGTCACGCAGATCAAAGGTCCAATCATGGCAGGGGCAGGTCAGCTTATAACCGTGTAATTTGCCTTTGTGTAAGAAACAACCCAAATGTGGACAGCGGTTTACCAGTGCATATATTGTGCCTTGCGACTTGACGAGCAGAATATGTTGCCCAGCTAAAGAGCTTTTTTTCAGTGTCCCTTCTGGTAAATCATCAGCTTGCATTACTTCCACCCAGTCTGTCATATCGTCCTCCAGCTGCCTACTATTATGTTACTATACTTCTTTGCTTCACACACATACAAATACATATGTTGCTACTTTTAGTATGCCACAAAAAAAGCAAGCTGTGCTTAACATTAAATTACAAAATCGTGTTAGCTAGACAAAAAATGTATTTGTTTATATAATTATGATTACATTATAGCATACCTTGGTCATTTATAGTGGCGAGCAGTGGGAGGCATTTATGGATAATCATTGGCACGTAACCCTGAATTTAGGGGAGAAGATTCCGGGAAAAGAACTTCTGCCTCTGTTGGAGAAAATTGATGAGACAGGTTCACTCAAGCGCGCGGTAGAGGAAGCAGGGATCTCTTACCGATACGGTTGGAGTCTACTAAAAAGGGCGGAAGATGCATTGGGGAAAGAACTGGTAGCTCGTCAAACGGGTGGCAGTAGCGGTGGTGGCACAACGCTAACTGTGGAGGGGCGATTGTTGCTAGGACATATGCAAATATTGCAACGGGAAGTTGCAGGTCAACTTGCGGCTCTTTTAGGTGAGCAAACCTCCTCACAAACAAAAAATCTGCTTCTAGCGAGTACAATGGAACCAGTGATAACTGGTTTACTTGATGTGATAGAACATATGTATTTACAGGAAACAGGAGTTACAGTACGTCATATTGCTGCGGGCAGTGGTCAAGCCTTGGCTATGGCCCGTGCAGGACGTGTGGATGCTGTTTTAACTCATGCGCCTCAGCTAGAAGAACAGTTAGTGAGGGATGGCTGGGGCTGTAGAAGAATCCCCATTATGACCAACGAAATGGTCATTGTGGGACCTTCAGCTGATCCAGCCAGAGTCTGTAAAATATCGACTGCGGTGGCGGTGTTGCAACGAATAGCTCAAACGGGTGCCATCTTTGTTAGCCGGGCCGACCAATCGGGGACGCATCTCTTTGAACAGAAAATCTGGCGCAAAGCGGATATTGACCCTGTGGGACTGCCCTGGTATCGTGAAATGATGAGCACACTGGGTAGTTATGGTATTCTACGTCACGCAGCAGAGTGCAATGCCTATACATTAGTTGACAGAGCAAGTTTTGTAACGGGGCGACAGGAGTCACAAGAGATTTTGCTGCAGGGTGATGAAACGATGCAAAATGTGTTTTCCATCATTGCCATCAGCCGTCAAAAAGCCCCTGTCCAACAAGAAAGTGCAGAGAGGTTTGCATCTTGGCTTCTTACAGATGCAGTGCAAAATATTATAGGTAATTTTGGACAGCAGCAATATGGGCTTTCACTCTTTGAATCCATGCGCTAGTGATAGCTACATCTCGATAAACTAATTTATATTGACATTGCGAAGATTCCTTTGATATAATCGTTATGCACAGAAAAACATAACGATTGTGAGGGAGGTTATTTTTATGAAAAGAGTAGGAATTTTTATAGTTTTACTATTGATTGCTAATTTATTTTTGGTAAGTTGTAATACTAACAATGATGCAGCAGAACCGGTGGAATTGATTTTAGCCACCACAACAAGTACCTTTGACTCAGGCTTATTGGCGGATCTTTTGCCTCAATTTGAGGAGAAACATAATATGACGGTTAAAGTCGTTTCTTTGGGCACAGGGCAAGCGCTCGAGCTTGGTAAAAACGGTGATGCTGACATCTTACTGGTTCATGCGAAGACTACGGAGCTGGAAATGGTAGCAGAGGGTCATTTTGTGGACAGGCATGATGTAATGTATAATGATTTTGTCATCGTAGGTCCTACTACAGACCCAGCCATGGTTAAAGGGTCCGCAAGTGTGGATAACGCCTTGGCTGCGATCGCGCAGCAAGAGAGCTCCTTTATCTCACGTGGTGATGATTCGGGTACTCACAAAAAAGAAGTGGCGCTATGGCAAGCAGCAAGTATTGCACCGGCTGAGTCGTGGTATGTTAGTGCCGGTGCGGGCATGGGAGATACCTTGCGTATGGCTGATGAAAAAGAAAGCTATACACTCACAGACCGCGCAACCTATCTGGCACAACGGGAGCAGTACGACTTGGAAATTCTTTATGAAGGCGACGCTAATCTATTTAATCAGTACGGTGTAATGGCGGTTAACCCTGATAATTATCCCGACATTCAATATGAAGCGGCGAAAGTACTAATCGACTTTTTCATTTCGTCTGAAGGACAAGAAGCCATTGCTGGTTTTAAGCCGTATGGCGATACGTTGTTTTTTCCCAACGCTGACTAGGAAGGGAACGGTATGGGTGGACTAACGCAAATTATACTCTTAACATTATACGTATCAGGGAGCGCAGTCGTGTTGGCTGCGCTGCTTGGTGTTCCTGCCGGAACGTGGCTAGGCTTACAGCCAAAAGCGAACGTCCGTGGTCTAACGCAGCTTATTTATACGTTGATGGGATTGCCACCCGTAGTGGGTGGACTTCTCATCTATCTACTCATTTCACGCAAAGGTCCGCTTGGATTTATGGGAGTATTATTTACACCATCAGCCATGATTATGGCGCAGTTTCTGCTGGCAACACCCATTATTATCGGTTTAACTTCAACTTCTGTCCGTGCCAAAGGTACCGAGGTCGTAGATACTCTCCAGTCTCTGGGTGCAGAAAATAAGCTCATTTTACGTACCATAATGCAAGAGTCTCGCTTTGGTATTTTTGCCGCCGTGATTGCCGGCTTCGGTCGAGTAATCGCAGAAGTGGGCGCGGTGATGATGGTGGGTGGAAACATCGAAAACCATACGCGCGTGATGACAACGGCCATCGTCTTGGAAGTTCGCCAAGGGAATTTTTCTTTTGCCCTGACATTAGGCTTGATCTTGTTGATCATTTCCTTTGTGATTAATGCCGGCTTGTACCGCCTGCAAGCAGGAGGCCGCGATGAATAAAGAAGACAGCATTGAAGTGAAGGCACTGGTCAAAAAGTATGGTAGTAGAGAGGTGCTACGTATTCCGCACTGGCAAGTTAAAAAGGGTCGCATTACCGGCATTATTGGACCCAGTGGTGCCGGTAAAAGCACGCTGCTACGGCTTATTAATCTTTTGGAATTACCTACAGCAGGACAAATTCGTTACGATGGTACAGCTGTACCCAAGTCTGCTACAGCAAAACTTGCATTGCAGCGACGTATGACCATGGTTTTTCAGAAACCCGCGTTGTTAAACCTAACGGTCTTTGATAATATCGCCTTCGGTTTACGCGCTCGTCATTATTCGCAGCGGGACGTTGTTCAACGTGTGCAACGAATGTTAGCTCAAATAGGGATGGACTTGCAGGGGCAACAAAAAGCAAAAACACTTTCTGGGGGAGAAGCGCAACGCGTAGCCTTCGCGCGGGCATTTGTCTTAGAACCCGAAGTTTTGCTTTTGGATGAAGCAACGGCCAATTTGGATCCGGCCAATGTGGAAATGCTGGAGACGTTAATCCGTACATTGCACCAACAAACGGGTACAACCGTCATTATGGTTACACATAATCTTTTTCAGGCCCGGCGACTAACAGATGATACGCTCTTTTTAAATCAGGGGCGTTTGGTCGAGTCGGGAGCTACGGAACAATTATTCACGCGACCACAAGCTGAAGAAACAAAAGCCTTCGTTGATGGCCGTATGATCTACTAATGCGCCACGACTTGCAGGTAATACTAAGAGGAGAGTATGATGAGGTATAGAGAAAAATTTTATAAGTGTTTTAGTACCATAATCGTAGTGCTCTTGGTAGTAGTTACGCTCTTTCTTGGTTGTTTTTCAGTCTATATTACGCGCTTTGGTCAGATTAGTGATGTGGGAGAAGCGGACGTGATCATTGTGCTAGGAGCCGCAGTGTGGCCCGATGGTCCGAGTCCAGCCATGCGTGCCCGTGTCTGGCGCGCACGAGGATTATATCAGGATGGCCGTGCACCGTTTATGATCGTAGCGGGTGGATTAGGAAAATATCCGCCCACTGAAGCGGAAGCGATGATGGCTTTAGCTGTTTCCTGGCAGGTGGCAGAAAACGAGATCTTCCTTGATGATCAGTCTACAAATACCCGTGAAAATATAACCAACGCAGCAACCATTATGCAAGAGATGGGTTGGGACAGTGCGCTCCTTGTCACCGATGATTTCCACATGAGACGTGCTGTTGCCCTCGCCGAGGAGCTGGGAATTAAAACATTACGTGCACCTGTAACAGCGGAGAGGGGATATTATTCAGTTTTGCTCCGTGTAAAATATACCCTACGAGAATGTGTGGCACTGGTGCATTATACCCTCACAAAATAGC
>JANKMV010000310.1 GCA_024650095.1 Bacillota bacterium
ATAATCTCTTTTCATATAAAGCTAAAGGGTCATTTATATCCCAATAATCGGCCACCTCAGCAACCATTTCGTAGCCCATGGCCTCATAAAAAGCTCTCGTTTCATCACAGTATGAAGCCGTCGTGGTTTCGGTGTATAACATACGTACTTTCTGTGAACGCAGATGATCTTCCAATGTCTTTAAAATTTTGCGTCCGATACCTTTACCACGAGTACCTTCATGAACTGCAAAAGATGCTAAATAATACACCTCGTTAGCGTCACCCCGCTTAACTGCACCGACAACGCCCACAACCTTCTCTGCCTCTTTTGCCACCAAAAATATACTTTCTTTTAGCTGACCACTCACATACGCTTCATAGCTCTTCTCCGCCTTACGCAAGTCACGCTCATAAAAATAACTAGGCAAACTACGAATAGTAGCGATTGCACCATCTAAAGTAGAGGTATTAAGTTCTTCAACAACAATATTTTCTGCTTTCATCATTTCTCCTTTCTACTTCTATTATTAGAATAGAGCTACCTTTCTCACCAAAAATTTTACATGATAGCAAAGATGGTAGAAGATAAATAAAAGTAAGCCTGTCCTAATAATAATACGGTATCACTCTATTTTTTGCAACAGCATTCCAACTCTGCGAGGATAGCTGCACAGTGTGAGTTGGTTTTTTGTCCTCATAAGAAGCTCGATGGTAGTATCTATATTGTGCAACCGATAGATGAATGTACGATTTGCCCAGATGTAATCCTAATGAATTATGAATAAATAGCTAAAAACCAACTATTAAAAGGTAACAATCGTCATAATAACGAAAACAGTAGTCAGTTGTTTTTATATCTAGGCCACTAAGAGCTTACATGTAAGACGGAATGGAGGAAACATAAATGCCACAACTCACAACTCCCCTTGTTGACAGCAAGCTGAAACTGCACAATCGACTGGTGATGCCACCTATGGCAACAGATAAAGCAGATGAGGATGGAAAACTGACAAAAGCCACTCTGGAGTACTACAAAGAAAAATCACTGGGAGGACATATCTCACTGGTTATTGTGGAGCACAGCTATATTGCCTTGGAGGGTAAAGCTGGCGAGCGGCAGATGTCTGTTGCTAGAGACAGCGATATTGAACCCTTACGGGAATTGGCGACAATCCTCCACGCCAATGGCTCGAAAGCAGCCATGCAGATTAATCATGCAGGTAGTAAAAGAAAAAGCGGTCTAGGAGCGGTGGGTCCTTCTGCCGTTGCCCATCCGGCCACTCAAACCGTTCCTGCTACCCTGTCCTTACTCCAAATTCAAAAAATTATAGAACAGTTTCAAGCGTCTGCTTTGCGCACAAAAAAAGCAGGCTTTGATGCTGTAGAGATCCATGCTGCCCACGGCTTCCTTTTGCATCAGTTTTATTCACCCCTCACTAATCACAGAACAGATGAGTATGGTGGTGGCGTTTATGCCAGAATTCGTCTTCACTTGCAGATTATCGAAGCTATTCGTGAAGCAGTCGGACCCGGTTTCCCCATTATGCTTCGTCTAGGCGGAAGTGATTATAGAACAGGTGGCATTGCTGTTGAGGATAGCATTGTGGCAGCTCGGGAGTTTGAAAAAGCCGGCCTTGATCTTTTGGATATTTCAGGAGGGTTTTTAGGCTTTATGCATCCGACTTCGCATAAACCAGGCTATTTTTCAGACATCTCACTACCCATCATGCAGGCTGTAGATATTCCTGTATTAGTTACCGGAGGCGTTACAACGCGACAGCAAGCAGATGATTTATTAGCTCGCGATGTTGCTGACCTAATTGGCGTAGGGAGAGCGATTATGAAGGATTCACTCTGGGCTCAAAAAGCGATGACATGAAAGCACACATTTTCGACCTAAAAAAATCATTTCGTTACGCGCAAATACGCTATAAACATAAACAATGAACCCTGTTTTCCGACATACCAGAAGGCACTGGACTCAACCAGTGCCTTCTGTTGTACACATTATATAATTTTGCATCGGCATTCTCTTCTTATGGTCACCTCATAAACTCAAGCATAATGCCACTACTACTATTCATATTCGTTACTTTCAAAGATTGCAACACCGTCTGTTAAAGATGTGATCATTTGAATATCCATTCCAGTGGCCATTTCTTCAGGTTTAACATTTTTCTTTCCATATATGCTGTTGTATGCGAAATCAATACTCGCATTTTCTTGCGTTGCTAGTATTGAAACAATGTCCGCATCCTCAAACCAAGTTAGATATGCGCTGACATTCATGCTTTCTCCATCTAACGTTACTACTTGAGACGAGTATGATGTATCACTGTTTCTGGTTATCTCCACTACATTTTTGTTTATTATTTTTCCTGCACGCTCAATGGTCGTCTCATATATTACCGTTCCACTTTTCTTGTCTAGCTTTCCCTGGGCAAAATGTCTATCGCCTTTTTCTGCAGTATTGCTGTCTTCTTCATAGACATGATCATACCCGAATTCCACGATATCGCCATTTACTTTCTTCCACGCTTCAATGTCACTAAACATCAATTTACCACCAAATACATCGCCCAGTTCTTCCGATAGTACATCAAACATTACAATCTCCACAATAACTAAATCTGAAAAAGCAAACCCCATGGAGCCCATCATAAATGCCATATTATCTTCATCTTCTAGTTTTGCGGCCATGGCGTCCCATGCTTCGCTTTTAGCTGTGGTATACTGGTCTACAAATGTAGCTAGCTCCGTTCCGGGAGTAGCGTCTTTTGTATTTGGCTCATCCGCATCCGGTGTACTCTCCACAGGGGTATCTACTACTGGTTCTTCCTCATGTTCTTCATTAGAACCACAACTGACCAAAAGTCCCACTACCATTAGCAAAATCAAAAACATAGCTACCGTTTTTCTCATTTCTCTTATCCCCCTTACTTTGATTATAATAATTACATTGTCCGCTTAGCGCAATTGTTCATTTACAGCTCCTTACGAATATATTTCAAATGTAGTGTATCAATTCTATATTTATCATATCTTTTTTTGCTTCCCTAGTAATCACCCCTCGGGTGAT
>JANKMV010000311.1 GCA_024650095.1 Bacillota bacterium
CTTGTAAAGGTATTTAAATTGATTTGAATAGGTTATAGACATATGCTCAATACTATGGTATATTTGTTATGAGCATATGTCTATAACTTTTTTGTCTGGAGGTTAATCATGAAAATAGCAATTAGTTCGCAAGGTTCAACCATCGATCATGTAGTCGATGAGCGTTTTGGTAGAACATCTTCCTTTATCATTTATGATCTTGAAGATAATTCTTATCAGGAGCTTGATAACACCCAAGTGCTCAATTCTCCCCAGGGTGCAGGCATCCAATCGGCTCAACATGTAGTTGATGCTGGTGTGGAAGCCGTGATTACAGGTCATGTTGGACCCAAAGCCTTTAAAGTATTACAAGCGGGCGATGTAAAAACATATCTTGTCCGTGGCATTACAGTAAAGGAAGCCATTACAGAGTTTAAAGCAGGCAGCCTCCATCATACCGAGAGTAACGACAGAGAAGATCATTGGGTGTAAGGTATGCCTGCATAGTACACTATTTAAAATAATTATAATGAGGAGAGATGTTACATGATTATTGCACTACCCATTGCGGAAGAGAAGGTCTGCATGCATTTTGGCCATTGTCAAACGTTTGCTTTCTATGAAGTGGACACCACAGAAAAGACAATTACAAAAGTAACCTCGTTAGTTCCGCCTCCCCACGAACCCAATATTCTTCCTCCCTGGATTAAGGAGCAAGGAGCGGATGTGGTCATTACAGGCGGCATGGGAGCTCGAGCACAAAATCTCTTTCAGGCGGCCGGAGTACAAGTTGTTACGGGTGCACCCGCCCTCGATCCAGTTGATGTAGTAAACAGTTATCTCCAGCAAGAACTAGAACTTAGCGAAAATCCCTGTGATCATTAAACAAAATAAAAGAGGGTTGAGTTGCTGCTCAACCCTCTTTTATTTTGCAATTTTTCTTTTTACCTATAACATTCTGCCCCGTCTGCTTCCATAACCACGACCCATAAAAGACCTTCTCCTTGCGAATCTTCCCACAGTGGGCACCTCCTGGGTGGGAGCCTCCACTGTAGAATCCTGTGACTCTGTTTCAGTGCGTGGGAGAGAAACAATACAAAAACCTCTACCTCCACCTGTCATGGAACCCCGTCCGCTCGGGCCGCTGCCGTCAAAGCCTGGCATATATATCACTCCTTTCACTGCTATTTATCATGCTCTTGCCATTTCTTGCGTTAACTTTTCCCAAATGCTAATCATTTCACTGATTACTTGTTTATTACCCGCTTCCACCGGTGTTTTACCGTCCTGCAATGCCTGCACAACTGCAGGATCGAAAGGGATTTTTCCAATAACGGGACAACCATTACGTTGACAAAAATTTTCAATGTCGGCCGTTAGTCCATCATTTAAGTTATATTTGTTGATACAAACAAAGCTAGGGATTTGGAAATGCCGCGTAACACCCAAGACTCTCTCCAAGTCACTCATTCCCGATTTTGTCGGTTCTGACACCACCACCACGGCATCCGCTCCTGTGATGGAAGCGATAACAACACAGCCGATTCCGGGCGATCCATCAATGAGCACATACTTTTCCTTGTCTTGGTAGTCTAGTATATTTTTTCTCACCTCAGTTACAAGCTTTCCCGATCCTTCCGCACCAATATTAAGAAGTGCATGGGAGAAGATACCTTGAGATGTATTATGAACATAGGTCTGGCCCGTCTTGACCTCCTCAAGAAAGATGGCCTGCGTCGGACAGACAAGAACACAGGCACCGCAGCCTTCGCACTTCATTCCCATAATTTCCATCTCTTCGCTTATGGCATCGAACCTACAGATTTGCTGGCATAAACCACATTTTTCGCAGAGAGCGGGGTTGATGAATGCTTCCTTGGCGCCATAATAATCTTCTTCTTGCAGTAATTCTCCTTTTATGAGAATGTGAAGGTTAGGGGCATCTACATCACAGTCGGCAATTATTTTATCCTGCACCAACAGGCTTAGTGAAGAAACAAGGGTGCTCTTGCCGGTTCCTCCTTTACCACTAACAAAAGCAATGTGCTTCATGCTTGCTCACACCCCTCTCTATCATTGTATATAATTGGCGAAATCGTTCGCGCCAAAGAGGGCTATTCTCTGTAGGTAAAATACCGTTGGAATAGGCTTGGGCAATATCTCGCGAAAAGGGGATCTCCAGCAGGATTTCAATATCGTTTTCCGCACAGAAATCATGTACACTGCGATTGATTGGCGAGGATTTATTAATGACTACGCCGCAGGGAATACCCATCTTTTGTACAAGCTTAACGGCTATGGTTAAATCATGTACACCAAAGGGTGTAGGCTCTGCCACCAACAAGCAATAATCACACCCATCAATGGATTGTACCACTGTACAGGAGGCTCCCGGTGAACAATCAAGTACCACTGGCATCTCGTCTGTCATCCGCTCTTTTAACGCTTTAATAATAGGGATGCTAATGGGTTCCCCAATCTTTAATTTTCCCTGCAAAAATGTAAGAGATGCGTTGCTTTCAATGACGCCAACTTCTCTATCCACTTCATAAATGGCATCATGAGGGCAGACTAGCATGCAAGCACCACAATGATGGCAAATTTCCGGAAAGACAAGCACACTATTCTTTACCACAGCAATGGCATTAAACTGGCAGACCTCGCCACAATAGCCGCACCCATCACACTTTTCTTCTTTAGCTTCTGGGACTGGCACATACACAGGAATGCTATTTTTAATTTGTGGATGCAAGAAAATGTAGCCATTGGGCTCTTCAACATCGCAATCAATGTACTGACATTGTGGAAGTGAAGAGACAAGGCTGGTAGCTACAGTGGTTTTTCCTGTGCCACCCTTACCGCTTAGAACTGCTATTTTCATATCTAGCCTCCGGTCTTCATAATTACTGTGCAATTTGTTACGTTTTATTATTGTCATATGTCCATTATTTATTTTACCGCTATTTCGGTCATATGTCAATAACGCACAAAAAGTTTATCTGTGCAAGCGATATAATTTTTACAGTATAACAAAAGTGGAAGCGTGATCATGCTTCCACTTTTGTTTCC
>JANKMV010000312.1 GCA_024650095.1 Bacillota bacterium
CATAAGGCTATGTCAAGCGTAATTTACTTCTTATAAAAGTTAATCTCACAGACGGGATGGCCTTGGGCAATGGTCTTACCAAGCCTAAACTGTAAGTGCTTCATACTTTCACCAATGCCGCGGTCGCCGTCCATGGCAATATCACAAAGTTTTTCAATGGTCTCTTCACTTATATTTTGTTTCTGCCAAGCACTAATAAGCGGGCAGTAGTGAAATTCAACAGCTAACTTGTCGTCGGTGAGCTCCTTAATATCCATTTCAAAAATTTTTTGGCCTAGCTCATGTAAGAATAGACTGGTAAACTCTTTAAGACTCGTTTGATCCTGCATCTGTTCAGAAAGTAAGGTACCGTGAAAACAGCCGCAACGGCTAATTGCATTTCTAGTAATGGTTTCCCAATCTTGTCCGGCTTTCTCGGCCTCATCCACGATGAGGGCCATCCAAGTCGCTCTGTGCTCAATGGCATTTCTTACATTGGTTACCATCACGTCATCGGTGAGAGTTGCTTTGTTATTAATCTTTGTCATGATAAAATCCCCCTTGTATTATTTATTTACTCCAACCGCTACCTCAAGTCACTTTGTTTATATACCCAAGTACGCCTTTTTTACCTCAGGGTTAACGAGTAGCTCTTGACCCGTTCCAGTGAGTACAATTTCGCCACGCTCTAAAACATACCCTCTATCTGCCACCTGTAAGGCAAGTGTGGCATTTTGCTCGATGAGTAAAATAGTTTTTCCGCTTGCTTTTATGCGTAAAATAAGCCTAAATATTTCTTCTACAATAATGGGCGCTAACCCCAAAGACGGCTCATCTAACATAACCAGAGCTGGGTCAGGCATGAGACCTCTGGCAATGGCCAACATTTGCTGTTCGCCACCGGATAATGTTCCTCCCGCCTGTAGACGGCGTTCTTTAAGACGCGGGAACAATGAATACATCTCGTCTAGTTGATCATTAATCTGCGCTTTTTTCATGCTTGTGTTGCCCAGAGTACCCATCATTAAGTTTTCTGCTACCGTCAGTTGTGGGAAAATATTCCTTCCTTCAGGAATATGACAAACGCCATGTTTTACAATTTGATGAGAAGGCATCCCTGTTATGTTTTGATCTTTATAATAGATGGTACCCTTCTCTTTTTCTACAAGACCTGAGATGGTCATGAGCGTTGTTGTTTTACCTGCACCATTGCTGCCAATCAGAGAAACAATTTCATTTTGTTTAACTTCAAATGTCACCTCACGTAACGCTGATTTATAACCGTAACTGACGGTTAAATCCTCTACCACTAACAAAAAGTAGCCCCCCTATAGAGTGAACCCTTTACCGATGTAGGCTTCAATAACGGCAGGATCATTTTTAACATCGTCACAGCTACCTTGACAAATGACTGTGCCGAAATTTAGTACTAAGATGCGGTGGCATAAATTCATCATAAACTTCATGTCATGCTCAATCACAACAATGGTATAGCCTTGTTTATTTAGGTTTTGCATAAACTTCAGCAAGCTGATTGTTTCTTGTGGATTCATCCCTGCTGCGGGTTCATCAAGCAAAAGAATTTTAGGTGCGAGCGCCATCGCTCTAGCTATTTCCACTTTTCGTTGCATGCCATAGGAGAGGTTCTCGGCTTGCACATCTTTGTATTCTGTCAGACCGACCTGATCTAATATTTCCAAGCCCACATTCTTCGCTAGCGACTCGTCATGCTTATATCTTTTATTTCTCATAATCGCATCGAAAATATTGGTCTTCGTATGCAGATGGAAGCCAATTTTAATGTTTTCTAGAACTGACATATACTTAAACAGCTGGATATTTTGAAAGGTACGTGCCATCCCGCGTATGGCTACTTCCTCAGGGCGCATACCCGTAACATTCTCTTCGTTAAACCAAATCTCGCCCGCCGTAGGTGCATAGATACCGGAGCAAACATTGAAAAATGTTGTTTTACCCGCTCCGTTGGGACCGATAATGCCAAAAATCTCACCCTGCTTAATCTGCATATCAACCTTTTCAACTGCTTTTAAACCACCAAAATACTTGCAGATACCTTTACTTTCAAGCAACACGGTCATACATCCACCGCCTTTTTTTCTACATTAGCTGTAGACCTTTTCATTTTCTTATTCTTCTTATTTCCCGCAAGGATGCTGTTGGAGACGCCTAAAATTCCCTGGGGTCGAACCCACATCATCACAATAATTAGGATTGCGTATACCACCATGCGATAACTAGCGGCAAAGCGGAATACTTCGGTAATTATATTGACAAGAGCAGCACCTAAGAGAGGACCAACCAATGTACCTTGCCCACCAATAATAACCATGGAAAGAATATTAAAGCCCTCATCTAATGTGAACATATCCGCAGCAATATAACGGTAGTAAGGTGCCATGGCTGCTCCCGCTATGCCAGCCCAAAAAGCACCATACATAAAGTTGATTGATTTATAGATTTTCGTATTAACACCGAGGGAGGCAGCGGCTGCCTCATCCTCTCGAATAGATATCCACGCCCGTCCGACGCGCGACTGAATAACTCGAAATGAAGTAAAAAGTGATAGCTGCACTAAAACTAAGGCGATATAGTAATACAGCATGGGCGATGATATCTTGGCACCAAAGAACTCGGGACTGGGAATACTTTTTATCCCCATGGGGCCACCGGTAAAACTCGTCCAGTTTTGTGCCATAAGTCGTACAATTTCAGAAAAACCAAGTGTTACAATGGCAAGATAAATCCCTTTTAGGCGTAATGTGGGCAATGCCACCACATATCCCACCATAGCTGTAACAATTCCGGCTAGGGGTAATAGAAGCCAAAAACTAAGGCCAAAGCGTGTGGCTAAAATTGCCTCTGTATAAGAACCGATGCATACAAAACCTGCATGACCAATATTGAATTGACCGCTGTAGCCATTAATAATGTTTAAGGACCCTGCTAAAATCATATAGAACAAAATTCTTACGATAATTCCCATGATGTAATTACTGTTGATAAATTGCGGGAGAGCATACGATAATAAGACCGCC
>JANKMV010000313.1 GCA_024650095.1 Bacillota bacterium
ATCGGTCTGCATGACAGAACCAAAGAAAACGAAATTAAAGAATTTCTTAAAAATGAATTCAATGACTTTGACGCTAGATGCCTTACATTTAAGGTTTCAGCCGGATTTATACTAACTGCAACGCATACGGCAAGAAACCTCGTGGCACCTTCCCAAAAAATGTAATGTTCAGAGCAGTTAAAAAAAGATTGCCCCCAAACGCCATTGGCATGTGTTCATATTTCATGTACAAAATTATACAACTAATGTATAATTTACACATATAAATAACAAAATTCTCCCATAACTTTTGTATATAATAAATTTACTAATAGCTCAAAGGGAGATACATATGATTTGTGACTGCCCAAATATATTTCAAGGGATAGCTTAAAATGGTTAAAAAAACTTTTTTGGTATCAATTGGTGTCCTTTTAGTGTTCGCAATTGTAGTTATGGTAGTTATACAATCTTTTGCATCATTTAACGGGGGTATAGAAATGGAAAATTCGATAAAAGAAACTGACAGGAATGCTTATTATGCTTCTCTTGCTTCGGACTTAATTGCCTCTTTTCCTAAGGTTTTAGTAAACACAGAATCTGGAGAAAAAGAAGTAATTGCATATCCATCAGAATATGGAGGAGCATATATTGACAAGTCTAATACACTACACATCCTTTTAACTAAAACCGCAAACATGACAACCAAATCTAGTTATCTAGAAACAATGGGAAACGATGAAGACATAATTTTTGACATTGCTGGTTTTTCACTGTCTCACTCATATGAAGTTCAAAAAACTTTGGGGGAAGTAATGTCAGAATATAGTATTGAAGCCGTCATTTTAAATGACCTCACAAACAGACTAGACCTCCATCTGCTTAACAGCACCAAAAAAATAGAAATCACAGAATTTCTTGAAAATAAATTCAACGACTTTGACGTAAACTGCCTTACATTTAATGACCCACTCGGAATTAAACCAAGTGTAGCTGACACGGCAAGCAGCCCATGAGGCATTACCAACAAATGGAATGTTCAAGTAGTTAAAAAAATATTAAACCTGAGCATTTTCGGTAGTTTTGTTTGTTTAAGGTAGTCTCTTAGGTCTTTTTCATGGTTCGATTCTATTTGTTGTTAAGTTTCCATAAATAAGATGCATCACTGGTTAAGTCTTCATAGAATTGTTTGAGTTCAAAACTTAAACATTGGCAAGCATAACGTTTGTGCAAATATCATATAATTAATATTTAATAAATGCATATAATATGTACTAAAAGCTAAATAATAAATTTTAAATAATAGAATAGGCTAATATTTTATCTGGGTATTGATATGATTTATGACAATCTAAACAAACGCCAAGGAGTGGCTCAGAATGGTTAAAAAAAAAACCTTTTTGGCATCCCTTGGTAGCCTTTTAGTGTTTGCAATTGTATTTTCGGCATTTACGCCGTCTTTTGCATCATTCAAAGGGATAGAAACCAATGCTTTATTAAAAGAAACTGATAGAAATTTTTATTATGGTTTGCTTTTTATGAAGTTAATTGACACCTTTCCTAAGGTTTTGACACCTACAGAATATGGAGAAAAAGAAGTAGCTGAATATCCACCAGAATATGCAGGAGCTTATGTTGACAAATCTGATACGCTGCACATCCTTTTAACTAAAACCGCAGATATTACAACTAAAAATAATTATCAAGAAATCATGGATAACGATGAAGAAATAATTTTTGAAATCGTTGATTTTCCGTTGTCTAGCTTATATGAAATTCAAAGAAGTTTGGATATTGAGGTCATGGAAGAATTCGGTATTGTATTCGCAGGTTTAAATGAAACTGCAAACAAAGTACAAATCCATATGCTCGACAGTAATAAAGAAAAAGATTATATCGAGTTTCTTGAAAATAAATTCAACGACTTTGACCCTAGATGCATAATAGTTAAAGACCCAATCGAATTTAAACTATCGGGAACTGATACTGCATCCAATGCATTGGCAGGTTCGTATACTTATACGTCCACAATTGGGGGAACAGTAGGATTCAATGGGTTTAGAGTTTTACCAACTGGTCTACAATTTGGAGTGGTCACTGCGGGTCATGTTGCAACACTTGGTAGCACAGTTATGAATTCATTTGGCACAACCATTGGTTCGACTTCCATAAGCCAGTTTTCTGGGACTGTGGATGCCGGATTTGTTCCATTTTCATTGTTGGGACCGGTTACACAGTCCTATGAAATTTCTGGTCTTGCTTCTCCCGACGATCGTATCACTCATTATTATCCAGATGATGAATACCTTTATATCGGAATGCCTGTGGATAAACGCGGAGACGTAACTGGTACTACTTCTGGAACAATAATTTTGACAAGCACTATAGCTAATTTTCAAGGAGTCGCCTTCTCTGATCAAGCATATGTGACAAATTCGCAGGCACTTGGAGATAGCGGAGCGCCGGTTTATCGCACGTATAGTCAAGTAGGTACAGATTTCCATGTTCTGCTCGGAATTGCAACTTTTTCTGAAGTAGGAACAGGTTATGCCCTTATATCAAAAGTGGGAAACATTAGGGCCAACCTAGGCGTCACCCCGATGATCTACCCAACATAATGCTATCGACTAAAAATCCTACGCTTTTAAAGATGGACTACAAGGGCTTTAAGCCCTTTCTTTTTTTCTGTTCACACTCATGTTTGATGTGTAAAAATGATGAAAAATAAGCGATATTTAAAAATCGTTGCGGTAGCTTGTTTCATTGTCATTTTTACCGTGTCGACTTTATTATTATGCCAAAATGCACCTTTGAGCGAAGAAGATTTTCCTTTGGAGTTAGATTTGGATAGAACCGTTTTTAATGTGGGTGAAAAAATATCTTTTAACGCTACAATAATTAACAAAAGCGGTAAAGATGTCAACATGTTTTCCAACGGGCAACAGCCTTGGGTAATTTTTCACAATGTCAATGATAACACAATTCACGGTGAAATATCAGTAGGAGTTAACCAAATTTTCAAAGCGAACGAAAAAATAACCCGAGTTTATGAAT
>JANKMV010000314.1 GCA_024650095.1 Bacillota bacterium
ACACCTTGTTAACCCGTTTCTACAGGTCCAGTCCACTCCAACATACCTCCAACAACATTCGCCACGTTCGTATAACCCTTCGCGACCAAAAAGGCTGCTGCCGTACTACTACGATTGCCGCTTCGGCAAATCAGAACAATTTCTGCATCTTGCTCTAGTTGTTGGTAAACGTCTTTAATTTGCGTTAATGGCACCAGTGTTGCTTGTGGTATCCTTTGCTCACGGTATTCAGCTTCTTCTCGTACGTCAACAAGTACGATCGGTTCTCCCTTTGCTAATTTATGCTCTAGTTCCGCTGTTGTCATCTCAGTATATGACTTTCTCTTTCCACATCCCACGAGCACCAAACTTGCAATCAGTAGAAGTAACACTACCTTCGTCATGTTCATATGTTATCCCCTCGCTGTCTACCTTCCATTATATCATAATACATCATTTTAATTGAGGTAAGAAAACCACGCTACCTCGCTCCCCCAACGCGCACTTTTCAATACTGGTATTACGCGCCGCTTGCTAATTGCAAGCGACAGTTTCCGCAAGACATCCACCAGTACCTGCCCTGCAGGAATTTTTTTACATATTTATTGTTAATCTATCTGTTCTTTTCCTTTTTTGAGAGGCTTAACCGTAGGTCCCTCAATAATTTCACCTTCATAGGTAAAGCGGGACCCGTGACAAGGACAGTCCCACGACAATTCCGCTGCATTCCAATGAAGCTCACACCCTAAATGAGTACACGTTGTATCGACAAGGTGAAGCGTTCCCTGCTCATCCCTATATGCACCCACCTTATCACCGTCAATAATGACCACCTTTGCTTCCCCTGGTTTAATGTCAGCATCTGTGGGAGCTCCTGACAGCTTTCCCTCTACTAATTGATTTGCCACATTTAAAGTTTCTACCACAAACGTTTTTGCTGAAGCAGCAATAGTTTGACGAGAAGGATTATAAACATGTTGCCACGGGCTTTCTCCTTTGACAATTAAATCGCGAATAATCATTGCCGAAACCATACTATTGGTCATTCCCCATTTACCATACCCGGTGGCCAAAAACAAATTTGGAGTGCTTGGTAAAAACTGTCCTGCATAAGGGACGCCATCCAACGTCATACAGTCTTGAGTTGACCAACGATAACGAAACTGTGCATCAGGATACGTAGCTTGAGCAAACTGCGCTAACTTTTTATAGTGCTCACGTGTATCAATTCCTTGTCCAGCCTTATGGTGTTGGCCACCCACCATAATTAACTCACCCTCTTCGCTCTCTAGGGAGCGAAAGGAGCGGCCAGGCTCTTCCGCCGTAATGTACATACCACCTGGATAAGGATTACTCGTCTTCACGGTCACAACATAGGAACGCTCCTGATAGATTCTGGCAAAGTATAAACCCGCTTTATTGTAACAAGGGTAGTGTGAGGCGATAATTACCTTATCTGCGTTAAGCCTATGCCCAGCTGAAGTTTTTAAAACATACTTTTTTTTGTCATCTATGTCTACAATTCTACTTTGTTCAAAAATATAACTACCATTTCCAGGGATATCCAAGGCTAACGACAGCAAATACTTGCGAGGATGAAATTGAGCTTGCTGTGCAAAACAAAGAGCAGCCTTTATCTTTATAGGTAAATCAATTTCCTCCGTCACACTCGCCTCAATACCCAGTTGGGCTGCAAGTTTAGCCTCTTCTTCAATCTTTTTAATATAGCCCTCCCGCTCTGTATAGAGATAAGCGTTCTGGCTACGAAAATTACAATCTATTTTTCTGACTCGAATAAGCTCCTCAATCTTTCGAATTGCTGTTTCATTGGCAACAGCATATTGTTGTGCCGCTTCATGACCCATTTGTTGCTTAATTTTACTGTATATAAGCCCATGCTGCGAAGTAATTTTAGCAGTGGTATGGCCTGTAGTACCCTGGCACACATGGTCAGCGTCCACAACCGCAACCGTTATCCCCTCGCTTTTAAGTAAGTAAGCACAAGTCAGACCCGTAATGCCCGCACCAATGATTGCCACGTCTGCCGAGATTTCATCAGCTAACTGGGGGTAGTTGGTGGTTGGCGTAGAAGCTAACCAGTATGGATTGGGCGGCTCATTAAGAAATGCTAACTGATCCGTTGTCATGTTTTCACCTCAAATACACATTTTTGATAATGCCTTTTTTTAATATAAACAACAAAGACGAAATAATACAGTTTCAACTACATTATCATAAACATAAAGTATCACTCTCAGTGGATACATTGCAATTAAGTGAATTTAGAAATTATTGCGGATATTACTATCACATGATATAATCGTATAAAACTTTCTATTCATCTAGCTATCAATCTCCTTACTAGATTTTCTCACAACAACGTTCAAAGAAACTTGCACTGTACACTGAGGGGGTTTGCGTATGCGCGCACATATAGGATGGAAAAATCTGTTCTTACTAGGGCTTGTAGCCGAAAAAGACCGTTATGGCTATGAACTAAAAAAATTATTAATTGACTACTATAACTTTTACGGCATCACAGTCACGACCATCTATCGGTCACTGAAAATGGCAGAACGCGATGGTTACCTCACAGGAAAGACACATCCCGGTGAGAGGTTCGACCTCTATCTATACACAATTACCAGTGCTGGAAGACAAAAGCTTGCAGAAGAAATTGAATTTTATTTAGCAGAAGCAGAATCATGTCTTTTTAAAGAATTTAATACCGCGCTTCGTTTCCGCTATTTGCTAGAGGAAGACCGTATACAAAAAGCGTTAATAAAACGTAGACAACAGCTAACGAGTAAAATTAACAAAATGATTCACTTTCTCGGTGGCGCCGATCCCCATCGTGGCAGTAGCGAAAGCGCGCAGCATATGACTGAACATTATATTTCTGAAAGAGCATGGATCGATCGCTTTTTAGCACAAGCAGATGCTACGCAGGAGGAGAACCCAAGAGGAGAACCAGCGCTCATCTTGTTTAGTTAGAGCGGGTGCCTATTCAGTTCCCTCACCGCTTGCTATTTGCAAGCGATATAATTGAC
>JANKMV010000315.1 GCA_024650095.1 Bacillota bacterium
AAGACGGTTGAGCTCACCATGGCGAAACCGTCTTTTATTGTTTCTGTGACAAGGCGTTCATTAAAAAGAGTAACAGGTTGTGGCGTCTGATAGTTGGTAAGGTAACGAAAGTTGACCATGCCCAGTTGAGGTTGTGTTACCAACTCCCACCCAGGTAAGGCGACCACCACTTTTGCCGCCAGTTCAGCCATTTCCATACCGTTGTTGATGGCAGCGCGGAAGTTTTCTATGCCAAATACTTGCAAAGACATCCATAGCTTTAGCGCTTTAAAGCTTCGTGAAAGCTGGATACCATAATCATAGAAGTTAATTTCATCTTCTTCACCTTGCGCGTCCTTGAGATAATCAGGCAGTATATGGAAGGCATCTTTAAGTAGAGTCACATCCTTTAAAAGGATACAACTTGCCTCATAGGGTTGAAACAACCATTTATGTGGGTCGATGGTAAGAGAATCTGCTTCTCCAAGACCATCAAGGAGGTCACATCCTTTTGTTGTCAAGATCGCAGGGGCACCATAGGCACCGTCCACATGAAGCCACAGCTGTTCGTGCTGGCAATATTTTGCCAATTCCCCAAGGGGGTCCACAGCTCCCGTATTGGTGGTGCCTGCAGTGGCTACAACACAAAAGGGATGTTTATTCTGCCGTCGATCATGAGCTACCGTATCTTTTAATGCCTCCATAGAAAGGCGAAACCCTTCATCTGTGGGTATCTTAACTAACTGATCCTTTGAAAATCCGAGCATCTGCATAGCGCGTTCGATGGAGGCATGCGCTTGTTTTGATGTATACACGACGCTATTTGTTTGCTTGTGGCTTCTTTGTTTTTTTGCCACGGCGAGAGCAGTAAGGTTTGCGACAGAACCACCGCTAACAAATAAACCTCCAGCAGTAGTTGGCATGCCACAGATTTGACGTAACCAATCAATGGTGGTTAGTTCTATCTGTGCGGGTCCGGAAGCTTCAAGCCAAGTACCAGCAAAGACATTGAACCCTGCGGCCAAAGTATCCGCCATTACGCTGATGAAGTTGCTGGGGCTAGAAATCGAGCCGAAACACCGAGGATGATCTAGGTGCATCATGTTGCAAAAGATATCTTCTTGTAACGTACGTAACACGTCATCAGAGTTTCTACCTAGTTCAGGGAAGGGTAATGCTAAACGTGTCTCTAAAGTCGCTCGTTTTGCTACCTGGGTAACTGGTTTTTCGTGTACATTAGCAATATGCTCTATTAGGAGATCCACAACTTTGTATCCTAGAGTTTGCATCTCTTGAGGGGACAAGATTAATTCTTTATTTAGCTTGATATTATCTATCATATTTTCCTCCGCTAACTGCACTGTTGATTCATTATAGATTCCACTTCATTTGTTTTTTTCCTTTATCACCACGCTGCAGATGACTACCACAAGTGACTTGAATTATTTTCCATGCCATAGTTTATCTTCACCGTAACTAACCATAAAAATTGACTATTAATAATCGCTTAAACTTTTTATAATTTACCTGTAGTGTCCTTACTCAATACCATGCTCCCCGGCATATTCATGAACATGCTGTCTTTTTGAAATATACAACTTTCCAGCTGTATCAAGACCTGCATAAAAAACATCAGAAAAATTTTCTATACCATACCCCTTTATTTGCCACTGTTCGCTCAAGTTGATGTAATGCAAATTGTTGGCTAATATTTTACCATCAATAATAAGATCCCTTGTAGGATGTAGGAAATTATCCATACCTGTAGCTAGAAAGTAAAATCCCGACCCGTCGAAATGGGTCGGAATTTAGATATAGTTTCGTGTCGTTGTAATGTGAAAAACCAATTAATGATGTGCTGAAGTTACTTTATAGATATCGATAATTTTTTTTGTTAGAATTGAATTATCAAATTCTTTTATCGCCAAGTCCCGTCCAAATGTTTGTAGTTGTTGTAGATAAATTTTATTTTGAGTTAGTTTTGCCAAATCATAAAACATATTTTTGTAGCAAGGATCACTGCCGGATAGTCCACTAATATCAAGCCATTTCTGTTTTGCCACTTTTTCAGGAGTAAGGATCCCTTGGCATGTTCGACCTAGTATAATCACAGCATTACCACAGGCTAATCCTTCAATGATAGCACGGCCCGTTCCAGCAACAATATCAGTTTGCGCAAGCAATGATGCCACTTCATTGGTCCAACCTAGGTAGTGGGCAGTTTTACTGTTTGGACTTTTATTGGCAGCAACATAAAATTCTACACCGTCTAATAGATCCACCGCTTTACAAAAATGGTTATATCCTTTTTGTTTACTTGTATCGATGCGTCCAACCAAGGCAACTTTGATGGGCTCGTCTTTTTTCTGTGGCATAAACTCATGTAAATCCACACCGTTGGGGATCGTATGGACTTTTGTCGCAAATTCACGGAACGTATTGGCCACACGGGTGGAAATACAAATAATTGCTTTTGCTTCTTGCAAATATGGGCGTGCTTCGTGATGATTTAACCCTAAGCCATGGCAAGTAATGATCAAGGGAACATGATACTTCTTGACTAGTGACATGGCCAATGGGAAGGTAAGGGCAGAATGTGCGTGAATTACATGGGGGCGCCACGAGTGGAGATGACGCAAGAGAGCCTGCAGATCACCGGGTTTAATGATGGCGGCACCCATTTCGTCCATTGTACGCTTATAGAGATCCAGCGCTTGATACGAAGGATTTCCATCCATCACCAAGCGAGCATTAATGCCTTGCTTTTGTTGTTCTCGCACGAGAGAAAATGCATGGGTTGTTTGTCCGGAATAGAAAAAACGATTTAAATGAAGAACGTTCACTATTTTCACTCCTTTCTTACACTATAGGTACTTCATCACTTACTGTTCACAGTGATGAATGCATAGTCTATAAGCTTGTGTTTAAGACTTGAAGACACAAGTTTTCTTCTACTAGTGTATGAAGTGCCAAAGGCAGGGGTGAAAATAAAAGGGTAGCAACATGAGCGAAGTTC
>JANKMV010000316.1 GCA_024650095.1 Bacillota bacterium
AAAATTTAGAAAAATGGATAAAGTAAATGTTATGAATTCTCTTCGGTTTCGGTGCAGGATTTGGCTGAAACAGGTCGAAAGAATACTGTTGAGGTGAGTGAAATGACTACAGCAGAAGCTACAGTTGAGCTGAAAGCAAATCCCGGCCATGAACTGGCCAGGGAAGTTGATGGACAACAGTTTTACAGATACCCAATTCGTACTCACTTTGTCGAAGTTGGTGAGAGCTACTTTGATTTAGTGGAAAAGTATGTACTTCCTCATTACCAGGAGGGTGATCTCCTCTCAATGGGGGAAAAAGTGATTGCCTTATGCCAAAGGCAGGTTAAATTTAAAGATCAGATGAAAGTAAGTTTGCTCGCCAAAGTCTTGTCTCGTTTTGCAATGAAGAATCCAGCTGGACCAGCTATGGATAATGTTTACAAAATGCAAACAGCCATTGATTTATGTGGCTGGTGGCGTGTATTAGTGGCAGCGGTTTTATCTGCCATCAGTAAACTTTTTGGTAAGCGTGGTGTTTTTTACGATTTTCTTGGTAACAACGTACGCAATATTGATGGATTTTGTGTAGTTGGCTGGGATTACTACGGTGATAAAGGTGTACTAGCTCCAGATCAACCGGATCGTGTATGCGAGGAAATCAAAGAGAAGTATGGCATTGATTGCATGATTGTTGATGCTAATGATCTAAATATAGAGATCCTTGGCACAAATAAGGATAATCCATACTCTAAAGATGTCTTAGCAGCACTCATTCGAGACAATCCTGCAGGGCAAGGCCGAGAACAGACACCATTCATTCTAATTCGAAAAAAATAAGGATATATATACTATTTACTAATATTAGCAGGAAATATAAAAACTTTGTCGTATTTGTAGTTGGTTAACTAAAACTAAAATGCAGTACGGAGGTTTTTATGTGCGTCATAGATCGAGAGCGAGAACGCTTGCATCGCATTGCTAAACGCTGGGGTCTACGACATAAAAAAACGTTGCGCCAAAGTAAAAAAGTAGACCGCCTGCTCAACAACTTAATGTCTCCAACTACGACTCGTCGCCGATAATTCATTTTGACATCAGTGACAATAGTGTCATCCTGTGAGATGTCACTATTTTTTTGTCTTGCAAGGGAATTGTCACTTGCAAAATGCTAGTGGTAATACTATTTTGTGAAAAATAAAAATGGAACCCTTTTAAGCGGGTTCCATTTTTACTTAGCTATGTTGCGCTATTTTGTATCGGTGCTTGCTTTGCCTGCCTGAAGTGGTAGATGTATTTGGACGTGAGTACCTTGACCGCTAACGCTTTCAATATCCATGTAGCCATTGTGGTGTTGAATAATCCGATTTGCTAGGGTTAGACCTAGACCGGAGCCTTCATTCTTAGTTGTATAGAAAGGTTGAAAAATTTTAGACAAATGTTCCGTTTCTATTCCTATTCCAGTATCGCTAATGGTAATACAAATTTCCACAGCACCTACATCATAAGATGTATGCACGGTAAGTTCGCCTCCCAGAGGCATTGCTTCCATTGCATTGCGCAAAATATTTAATAGAGCTTGCCTAATTAGCTTTACATCAATGAGACATAGTGGAACCTGTTTGTCTAAAATGGAGCGAATAACAATACCAGCCAGAGTCCCTGCATTTTCAACTAAATGTAATAGCGTTTGTAATAAACCATTAAGGGAAACAAATTGTAGACCTTCTGCACTCGGATGAAATAAGGATAATAAATCAGTAATAATATGTTCAATTTCATCAATCTCGGCTAGAGCTAAATCCAGATGAGTTGAAATGGCAGCGTCTGCCTTTTGACGAGCTAATTGAATGTACCCCTTGGCAGTCGTCAGAGGATTACGAATTTCGTGCGCTGTACCAGCAGCTATTTGACTTACGATCGCTTGAACCTCGGCATTGTTTATCTCATTTTGAAAACGGCGTGTTTTCGTAAGGTCCTTGCGCATCCAGATAGCTCCACCCACTGTCCCTGAGGCACTTTTAACTAGGGCTACACTGTGAATGAAAACACCTTCTTGATCGGTATATGGGCAGTAGTAGGTTTCCACTTCCCTTGTTTCTCGCCCGTTGTTTAGTGTGATAAGAAGATAATGTTCATGAACGGCGAGATTGGGGAACACCTTAGTAATGGGCTTGCCAATAAGGTCGGATGCTTTTTTTTTAAAGACCAGTTCGGCTTGTCTGTTAAAAATAGTAATACATTCCTCTTCATCAATGGCTACAATGGCTGCAAAGGTATGGTCGACGACAAAATGGGTATACGCACGCCAAAATTTTCGTTCTATTGGGTAAGACGATACGGGTTTAATGATAGTAGATTCAGATCGCATAAATATGCCTCCAGAGAGTATAGGTACAAACAATATAATAATAGCAAATACGTATTAAAAAATTTGGCGCAACTTGTCGTTTCGGTAAAATTAATTTAATATATTGTAATTAATCACCGCATTATTACCTTTGGTGGTGTTTGCAATTGCAAGCGGCGGGTGTTATTCGTTCTGAAAGCGAAGCGACAGTATCAAAAAACCACGGGTGTTAGATAACATCCGTGGTTTCTATATGTCTTATGGTGGGGCTAACTGGGATCGAACCAGTGGCTTCTTGAATGTGAATCAAGCGCTCTCCCCCTGAGCTATAGCCCCATTATGGTGGACGTGAGGGGGCTCGAACCCCTGACCTCTTGAATGCGAGCCAAGTGCTCTCCCAGCTGAGCTACACGCCCATGATGCTTACTAATTGTACAACATCAACGAGGAAAAATCAAGGGTTACAACTTCTCCCACTAGCAAGGTGTACTTATTTCGTTTACGATGGTATATCGATAACATTTAGCAAGAAGCTAATGAACCCAGTATTGATAAGCGCGTATTGAAGGGAACTGAATATATGCGTACTCTTATTACTGGTTACTAACTTGAATTGTTATTTCTTGCTAAAATTAAGATTAATTAAATTTCCATACAAGCGGTTC
>JANKMV010000317.1 GCA_024650095.1 Bacillota bacterium
CGCCGTTATTACTATTACATCATTAAGACCTATTATAAAACTTCTTTTCGCTTCAATAATTTGAGGAAAAATTTACGTTATGGAATTGTGCCCAACGTAAAGTTAGCGCTTGGCGTCTTGCACATTACGTGGCAATACCTAAAAAAAATGACCCGGGGGTAAGAGCGGGAGGTGCAACATGAATGTATTATTGGTCAGACCTGGTCGGAGGAAACAAGCCATCACGCTCGGAGAATTTATGTTTTCTGAACCGTTTGGCTTAGAGTGCCTGTATGCTCTTCTAAAAGACAAACACAAAGTTACAATTCTCGATCTGATGGTGGGTGAAGAAGACTTTGTGACGGAGTTTATGGCCATCAAGCCCGATGTGATCGGCTTTACTTCTTTATGTATTGATGTTTTTGCTGTTCTGGAACTGGCACGGCAAACAAAAAAGCTAAAGAAAGATTGCATCACCTTGGTGGGTGGCACCCAGACATACCTGGCACCAGCAAGCTTTTATGATGAGAGCATTGATCATGTGGTTCACTATACGACCAGAGGTAATATTAAAGCATTATTTTCTCATTTAGAGCAGGGAGAGCACTTTGCTCCCATTGCTGGCATTCACAGTAGAGCCACAGACTACGTCGACACGGGGCAAAAGGGATATAACGATTATCTTGTGCCCGATCGCACTTCCACCTCACAATATCGGCATCACTACAGCTATTTTGGCTATCAACCCTGTGCCATTATGCAGACATCCCGGGGCTGTAGTGCCATGTGTAATTTTTGTCTGCGCTGGAAGATTGAAGGTTGCCAAGAAGTAGACGAGCCCATAGAAGACGTAGTTGCGCAAATCGCTCACATTGATGAGCCCAATGTTATGATTTTTGATAACAATTTCTTATACAATCAAGAGCGTTTAGAACGATTCTGTGAGCTATTAGAGCAGGAGAAGATCAAAAAGAATTTTATTTGTTATGGTAGTGCCGAGAGTATTGTCGCTCATAAAGATACCATGGGCCGTCTTGCAGACAATGGGTTGTGCGCTGTGCTGGTGGGCTATGAGTCCTTTAGTGAACAGGATCTCCAAAGCTATAAAAAAGTTGCCACCCCACAGACCAACGTGATGGCAGCAAAAATTCTCAAAGAGAGCGGCATTGATTGTTGGGCTTCTTTCATTGTAAACCCAGATTGGGATATTTTGGATTTTAAGCAAATGCGCAGATATATACGTCAACTACATCCACAAATCTCTTCCTTATCTCCCCTGACGCCATTTCCGGGAAGCTATCTTTACCATAAGTACCAAAACCGCGTCCTCTTTGCACCAGAAGATTACGACAAGTGGAGTTTTTCATTAGTCTCAATTCAACCAAGTCAGATGTCGCTCCGCCGTTATTATTATGAAGTCTTAAAGACAAATCTTTATGTCAATCTTTATCTTAATAATGCATCCTACATGGCGAAGAAGTTTGGCATTAAAACTCTCTATCATCTTTTTTGTGGAGCCCTGCGTTTCCTCTCGGCGTACATTAAGCTGATGCTGAAAGGATAGTGTGAGATGAGAAAAAAACTGCTACTTATACAGCCTACTCCCTATAGGAAAAACAAAAAGCTAATCAAAAAGAAGCGTTTACATTTTGTGGGTTTAGCACTTCCACTCCTGGCTGCACTTACGCCTGCTGAGTGGGAGGTAGAGATTATCTTGGAGACCATTGAAGATGTGCCCTTAACGACCGATGCGCAAATCGTGGGGATCAGTAGTATGGGTCATGGCGTATTGCGCACCATTGACCTGGCACGGGAGTTCAAAAAACGGGGAAAGACAGTGATTCTGGGGGGCTATATGGTTAGCCTCATGCCCGAGGAAGCAAAGAAATATTGTGATGCCGTGGTCGTTGGTGATGCCGAAAGCGTGTGGAGGACTGTCTTGCACGACTATGAGCGTGGCATGTTGCAACCACTCTATCGGCAAGAACTACAGACACTGAATAATCTGCCCCTGCCACGCTATGATCTCCTGCAAGGTAAAAAAATAGGAGCATTCCTCCCAGTGCAAGCGGGAAGAGGGTGCCCTAACTCGTGTTCATTCTGTTCCATTTATTGTCTCTATCGCGGCAAATACCTGCGCAGAGAGATTCCCGAGGTGATGAGGGATATTCGCCAGGTGCGCGCGCTGGGCTATAAACAATTTCTTTTACTCGATGATAATATTGCCGCCGATGAAGACTATTTACTTGAGCTGGTTGCAGAGATTACGAAAATGAAGATGACCTGGCATAGCCAATGTGCCCTCACGCTGGCGCACAATGAAAAACTTCTACACGCCATGGCGGACAGCGGCTGCCTTACCCTTAGTTTTGGGTTGGAAAGCATTACTCAGGCAAGTCTTGACCAACTAAACAAAGCTTGGGCTCACACCACCGACTACCCCCAGCTTATAGCTAAAATTCGCCAAGCAGGAATTGAAGTAAGCACGGAAATGGTTGTGGGTGCCGATGCAGATACCTTGGAAAGCATTATGGCCACGGCGGAGTTTATTGATGAGAACAAAATCGTCATTCCCCGTTTCTATATCCTGACTGCCATTCCCGGAACCGATCTTTTCGCCCAGTGGGATGCCCAGGGCCGCATTTATAATCGCGATATATACTCTTATAATGGCTCGGAGGCTGTGCATATGCCGGCAAACATGACACCGCAAGAACTAACAGATGCCTACTGGGCGTTATATAAAAAAGTATTCAGCATTCGCTCTATCGTTAAGAGAACGCTACTGAATAAGAATATATTTTCCAAACCGCTCACTCAGCTTTTTTATTTTTTTATTAACCTTGCTTATCGACGCGATATCAAAAATGGGATCCCACCCAATATTATTTAGAGGTTAATTTTTTTGCTAAACGGTCCAATGTGGAAAATGTAGCCAAAATGTCAGCTTCACTCGTCCTAGGATTAATGGTACACATATGCAAGACAGACTGGCCCTGTAAGACGGT
>JANKMV010000318.1 GCA_024650095.1 Bacillota bacterium
GGCAGGGACACCATCTCCAAGCGCATTTCACTCATTTCAATGTGACCAAGCCCCGCCTGAATCTCGTCATCTTCAATACCTAATTCCCGCGCGACGGCCACCGCAGCCATTAGATTGTAGATGTTATGTCGGCCCGGCAACGGTGGCTCTAATAGCAAGGGAGGATAGTCCACTTGTTCTAGCTGTACCTTTTGTTTATGCGTATCAGCTGTGGTGATAGCAGTACAACGAAGGGTCGCTGTGCTGGTAAAGCCAAAGGATATCACCTTACATGCTAAATCCTTTAGATACGGTTCAAGCAAAGGTTCATCTGCATTCACCACGGCCGCTCCTGCTGCGGGTAAATGTTGTAACAATTCACACTTGGCACGAGCAATACCCGCACGACTCCCTAGCATCTCTAAATGAGACTCCCCAATATTAGTAATAACACCCACTAGCGGTGCAGCAAGGCGTGCTAACAAATCAATTTCCCCAAAGCCACTCATACCCATTTCCAGTACCGCAACCTGCACATTTTTATCAAGACGAGAAAGCATAATGGGTAAGCCAATTTGATTATTTAGATTCCCTGCCGTTTTTAGCACCTTAAAACGTGCCGCCAGTACGGCGCCCAGTAAATCTTTAGTGGTGGTTTTTCCCACGGAACCAGTCACACCCACCACAGGCAGTGTAAACTGCAGGCGATAGGCATGCGCTAGAGTTTGCAAAGCAGCTAGGGTATCGTCAACAACAATGACACAGATGTTTGACGGTGGGTCAAGCTCGGCTGTTCGATTGATAAAACAGCCCACTGCTCCTTTTTGGGCCGCCATGGTCACAAATCTATGACCATCGGTGTGCTCACCAGCGAGTGGGACAAAAAAGTCACCCGCCCTTACATCCCGTGAATCGATGACAATACGCTCAATTTGCGCTTCCTGGTCGGCAGCCGTTATGATCTCACCATTAACGGCTGTCGCGGCCGCCTTACAACTCATCTCCATCTTGTGTCAATCTCCTCTGTAACCATTCCTTGACAATCAAGCGATCATCAAAGGGGATAGTATAATCACGAAATATTTGTTTTGTCTCATGTCCTTTACCCGCAATTACAACTACATCATCGCTACGAGCCATGGAGAGCACCCGCACAATGGCTTCTGCGCGATCGGGCAAGACAATATACTCACTCTTTGTTTTCTCTTTTTGCAGACCCGGTAGAATTTCGTTAATAATCTGCTGTTGATCTTCGCCGCGAGGATTATCTGAGGTGACAATGCAGTAATCGCTATAGATTCCAGCAACTTCACCCATGAGTGGACGTTTCATACGATCCCGCTCCCCCCCACAGCCAAAGACGGTCAGCACACGAGCTTGCGCGAATTCCCGCACAGCGCGTAAAATGTTTTCCAATCCGTCTGGCGTATGAGCATAATCCACAATGACGGTGAAATCCTGGCCTACATCAATTAGCTCAAAACGACCTGGCACACCCGCAATTTCCTCTAGCACTGCTTTAATATGGCCTAGGCCCAATTCTTCCATCAGTGCGACCGCTACAGCAGCCAACGAATTATAGACTGAGAAGAGCCCTGTCATTTTTAAACTTAACGTTAACCCACCCACAGGGGTATCCAGACGATAACGGACACCATCCCGCGTAACCCGAATATCTGATGCCCGCACGTGGCAATGAGGTGATAAACCATACGCCAGTATTTCTACAGGCGTTTGCTCAGCAAGATATTGAAAATTGGGATCATCCCCATTTAGGATGGCGCGTCGCAATCGCTTTCCCTTTACCGGTAGCGACCCCAGCCAAGCAAAGAGCTTACTTTTGCTGGTAAGATAATGGTCAAACGTGTGATGAAAATCTAAGTGGTCTTCAGTAATATTAGTAAGCACCACATTATCAAAATCACAACCCACGGTACGATACCACGCCAGTGCATGTGACGATACTTCCATGGTGGCATGTGTTACATGGGCATCCACCATCTGCCGCAACAGTGCCTGTAAATCGGAAGCCTCCGGTGTCGTGGCGCGGGCAGGAAATTCCTGACCACGAATACGGTACCCTACGGTGCCAAGCAGACCCGTGGCGGCCCCTGCACTTTGTAGTAAGGCATCGATGAGGTGCGTCGTTGTCGTTTTTCCGTTTGTTCCTGTCACACCCGTTAAAACTAACTCTGTGGCTGGATAATCATAAAAGCAAGCAGACAAGAGTGCCAATGCCAAGCGTGTGTTAGGCACATAAATGACTGTGGCAGCGATGACGTTAAAGCCATTTAGATCCGTCACCACGCCCACAGCACCTGCAGCCACAGCTTCGGCTACAAAGCGCTTGCCGTGTGAACGAGTTCCTGGCAGACAAACAAACAAGTCTCCCGGCCGGACACGAGTTGAATGATACGTTATGCCGGTTACCGGTCGGTCGAGGGGGCCTCTTACCTCAGCGTGGAGCAGGCATCCGACAAGTTCCGCAAGCGTTTTCATCCTGCTAGTATACCCCCTTAATTTAGTTACCACACCTAAATTTAACAATCCCTGTAAATTACCCCACCTCTATCGCTCTTCTTGATCAGGAGTTGCAAACTCCACAGTCACGACACTGCCTTTAGCTACGCGGGTTTGGGAAGCCGGATCTTGTTCTACCGCAACCCCTGAGCCACTACTATTGAGACGAAGACCCAGCCAGCTTAGAATCTCCCCTACTTCACGCATGCTCTTACCTGTAAGCTCAGGAACTGTCACTTCATCTTCACTGCTATCTCCACCGAGATAAACCAAAACCTGCGTGTGTAAAGGCACCTTCGCTCCCACCTTAGGTGTCTGATTCAAGACGGTGCGACCTTCACCAATATAGCGCACCTCGAGACCATTGTTTTCCAATAATTCATTTGTGTGTTCATCCATGGGGAGGCCTATTAAATTAGGCACTTCCACCATACTAGGAGCCGCTTCCGTCACCGTTGTGGACGGAGGGATATTAAGGTAGTTAAG
>JANKMV010000319.1 GCA_024650095.1 Bacillota bacterium
GGAAGTAAGACAACGTGAAATAGAACTACAGGAACCCCAGTATCAAGGCTCATAAGAGGTGAGAAGATGTCGACTTGGTTAATGATTCTGTTTCGCTCAAGCGTACTGTTTCTGCTTGTATTTTTTTTCATCCGCTTACTCGGCAAAAAACATCCTGCGAAAGTGACACCCTTTCGTTTTGTTAATTATGCAGTGATTGCCGTCATCGCCGGTCTTGTAGCTACGAATATAATTCGTAACTTTATGCTGGGATTGGTGGCCTTATCTGTCTGGTTAGTGTTGCCATTTGTTTTTGACTATTTAGAGATGCGAAGCAAAATGGTACATGATGTGCTGGAAGGCAAAGAAACAGTTTTGATAAAAGAAGGAAAAATAATGGAAGAAAATTTAAAGTCTGTACGTCTAACGGGGGAAGAATTATTAAAAGATCTACGGATGAAGGATGTTTTTAGCGTGGCTGATGTGGAATTTGCAGTGTTGGAAACAAATGGCGATCTAAATGTAATGCTAAAGTCAGATAGATTGCCAATTACGCCTCATGATTTAGAATGGCAAGTGATGCCGCAAACGGAACCGCAAACAGTTATTTTAGACGGAAACATCTTACAAAATCCGTTGACAGAGTTGGGTCTAAACAGTGACTGGTTACAGACACAATTGGTTAAAGCCGGTGTATCATTAGATAATGTTTTTCTAGGACAAGTTAATTCGGTTAACGAACTGTATCTAGATTTGTTTGCGGATGCCATTAAGCTAAATAATCCTTCTGTGCGGCAATCATTGTATGCAACGTTAGAAAAGGCGCAGGCTGATTTGTATAAATTCTCCCTTGAAACGGAAAATGAAAATGCTAAATGGATGTTTGAAGAAAACGCTGCCAAGTTACAAAAAGCACTCGATGGTTTGCGACCACATCTTTTACGCTAGAGAGGGAGTTTGAGATGTCAAACAAAAAGAATAAGAAATTGTCGGCAACACAACAGGAATATCAAAAATTTGCCAAAGACAGAGAACCGAAGCGCCCCTTACTTTCAAATTGCATCCACGCCTTTATTGCCGGAGGGACCATCTGCACCATCGGTCAATTCTTTCAATGGCTATATATGACGCATTTTGGTTTTACCGAAATTACAGCAAGCAATCCCACGGTAGCGACTCTGATTATCATTGCTGTGTTATTAACGGGCTTTGGTGTCTATGACCACATCGCCCAATGGGCGGGTGGAGGTACCATTGTGCCCGTGACTGGCTTTGCCAACACTGTGGCATCAGCAGCCATTGAACACCGTAGTGAGGGCTATGTCTTAGGCGTAGGTGGCAATATGTTTAAGATCGCCGGCCCTGTCATTACTTTTGGTGTTTTTTCAGCCTTTGTGGTGGCCATTATAAAAATTATTTTGCAAGCGTTAGGTGGGATGTAAATGCTTCATGGCCATCAAAGTTGGTTATTTGACCAACGTCCGGTGATTCTTGCTTCTGCGGTAGCGGGTGGCCCCTTTGAAGCGGAAGGGGCACTCGCCGCCGATTTTGATATTTTGCATGACGATATCTGGTTAGGGCAAGAAAGTTTTGAAAAAGCGGAAAAAAAGTTCTTGGAAGAAGCGTGCGAAAAAACAATTCATAAAGCGGGTTTAAAAAAAGAAGATATTCACTTTTTCTTTAGTGGCGATCTGTTAAACCAGATCATTTCCTCTAGCTTTGCTGCACGGACGTTGGGAATTCCCTTCTTTGGCCTTTTTGGTGCCTGTTCTTGCTCCATGGAAGGTTTGGCTTTGGCATCATTTGTGGTTAATGCTGGTGGTGCCCGCTACGCGTTGGCAGCTGCGTCTAGTCACAATGGTGCGGTTAACAAACAGTTTCGCTACCCCACCGAATACGGAGCGCAATTACCGCCCACGGCCCAATGGACCGTGACCGGTGCGGGCGCAGTGCTTGTTGCCAGTGCAGGTGTTGGGCCTCGCGTAACTTGCGCCACGGTGGGCAGGATTGTGGATATGGGCATTTCCGACCCGTTTAATATGGGAGCTGCCATGGCCCCAGCAGCGGTGGATACTATCGAAGCACATTTTCGCGATTTTAATATTGATGCTTCTCATTACGACCTCATCGCCACCGGTGATTTGGGTAAAGTTGGCCATAGTATTGCATCCGATTTATTAACGAAGCACGGTGTGGATATTCCCGCAGAAAAATTTACCGATTGTGGTTTGCTCATCTATAAAGATAGCCAGCCCGTTGTAGCGGGCGGTAGTGGATGTGCTTGTTCTGCCACTGTTACATACGGCCATTTATTAAATCGCCTGCGCAAGGGAGAGCTCAACAGAATACTTGTTATCGCCACCGGAGCTCTACTTTCGCCCTTATCCTATCAACAAAAAGAAAGTATCCCCTGTATCGCCCATGCGGTAGCGATGGAAAGGGAGGGGAACGAATAATGGAAAAATTTATACTGGCCTTTGTGGTTGGTGGTGCCATTTGTGTGTTGGGACAAATTTTAATTGATGTCTTTCGACTCACGCCTGCGCATATGACAGTATCTTTAGTGGTAGCAGGAGCTATTCTAGGCGGGTTAGGCCTCTATGAACCCTTGATTAAATTTGCCGGTGCCGGGGCGTCTGTTCCCATCAGTAGCTTTGGCAATTCCCTTGTCAGTGGTGCATTAGCCGAAGCGGAAAAGAACGGCATTGTTGGTGTTTTAACAGGAATCTTTGAAGTGACCAGCGCAGGCATTTCCTCTGCCATCATTTTTGGTTTTATGGCCTCTTTGATTTTTAAACCAAAAGGATAAAGAAAGGAGTGGGTAAAATGACCGTGGGCACACAATTACAACAAGCCATAGCCGGCGTACAAAGTGCCGCCGCCACTATGAAGACATTTGCCATGGAAACACAGGATCCCCAAGCGAAGCAAACGTTTGAACAATTATCGCAAACACTAGATGGTGCACTAGACACCCTCAAACAACGCCAGCAATATGTAG
>JANKMV010000031.1 GCA_024650095.1 Bacillota bacterium
ATCCATTGTTAGTAGTATCATCAGTGCGCTAGTGGAGGATAAGTAGCCCGCACCTTTCTTGCTATTCTAGACTAGCCCACAGCATACTTTGTTACCCTTGTTACGAAGATTTGTAGTAAAATTTACAAGATAGAACTGGAAATACCCATGTTTTTCATGGTATGATAAATAGGCTTGATAGCATATGGATGAACACAGTTCGCGCTACAAAATGCCTTGGGTTTTTTCGTGCCCAGACACGCATTTGATAATGGGGCTGGGAAAGAGGTTGTATAATGACAATCAGGTTACTAGCACTGGATTTAGATGATACATTGCTTAATGAGTCTTTTCATATTTCAGAACAAAATCGTGCCGCCATACAACGTGTTGCTGCTGCCGGTGTCTTAGTAACGCTAGCCACAGGGCGGATGTTTCACTCTGCACAGCCCTACGCACGTGAACTAGAAATTGATTTACCTCTCATTACATATCATGGCGCCATGATTCGCACTACGGGTGGTGAAGAAACTCTTTTCCATCGACCTGTACCCTTGGCGCTAGCGCACGAGGTGGTAAGCATAGCTAAAACGGGGAATTTTCATGTCAATGCTTATCTTAATGATGAACTGTATGTAGCTGAAGAAAACGAGAATTCTCGCATCTATGAGCAGATGGCACGAGTTAAGGTGAATGTGGTGGGTGATTTAGTACGTTTTCTGATACAAGCGCCAACTAAAATCACCATTGTTAATACAGACGGACGCTTACCGGCATTATGGGATGAACTAAAAGAGCGTTTTAGTGACACGCTTGCCATTACCATCTCACGACCTCATTATTTAGAAATTACTGACCGACGGGCGACCAAAGGACAAGCACTGGCCTATCTGGCAAAACTACATCAAATCCCACGTGAGCAAATCGCGGCTGTGGGGGATAGCTATAATGATTTGGACATGCTCGAGTACGCGGGTATGGGTGTGGCCGTAGCAAATGCAAGGGATGAGGTGAAGGCAGTGGCCAATGTGATTACAGAAACGAATGTAAATCATGGGGTCGCTGCATTTATCGAGAAGTACTTGTTGGCAGAGGGGGAACAACGGGGATGAATGTAAAGGACATACGAGAGCGGGCGAGAGCACATTTACAAGGAAGCTGCCGCGTTTGTCCCGTTTGCAATGGACGGGCGTGTGCCGGCGAGGTGCCGGGTATGGGCGGTCTTTTAACGGGGTCTGCCTTTCAAAATAACATTGAAGCATTGGCCATGTACCATGTAAATATGCGTACCATTCATCAGGTTGACCAACCCGATCTTTCTTTTAAATTATTTGGCCGTAGCTTTGCGACGCCCATTTTTGTTGCCCCTTTAACGGGTGTCACCTATAATATGGGTGGCGCCCTTAGTGAGGAGGAATTTCTTGCTTCCGTTGTAGATGGGGCTCAGCTAGCCGGTTCTTGTGCCTTTACGGGTGACGGTGCCGATCCAGAAATTTACGCTGCCGGGTTACAAGCCGTTAAAAATGCGGGTAGTGGAATTGCCATGGTAAAACCACGAGCGATGGTGCCACTGGTTGAGCGAATTCATCAAGCGGAAATAAGCGGTGCCCTTGCCGTCGGTGTAGATTTAGATGGAGCAGGCCTTGTAACGATGGCGATGAAGGGACAGCCCGTAGGGCCAAAAAACTTTTATCAGCTCCGTGAGCTGGTGAGTATGAGCAAATTGCCCTTTATTCTCAAGGGTATTATGACGGCACAGGAAGCGGAAATGGCCGTGGAAATCGGGGCAGCAGCCATTGTTATTTCTAATCATGGGGGGCGTGTGCTCGATGGCACACCGGGGGTAGCGGAAGTTCTGCCCGAAATCGTGGAACGTGTGAAGGGTGAAATCATCGTCTTTGCCGACGGGGGCATACGAAATGGTATTGATGTTTTGAAGATGCTTGCCCTGGGTGCAAATGCTGTCTTAATTGGTCGTCCAGCCATTTGGGGTGCGTTCGGCGGTGGTCGCGAAGGAGTAAAAGCCACCATTGAGGCCATGTCGGCACAATTGCGACATGGTATGCTAATGACCGGTTGCGTCAATATTAAAGCCATAGATTATCATGTTATTTATTAGATTATGGAGGGTAAAGAATGCATAAAAACGCAGAATTATTAAAAAAAGTACCCTTCTTTGATGGTCTAACCGAGCAAGAATTAGAAACGCTCTCTGGAGTGATGATTGAAAGAACATATGCCAAAGGTACCATACTTTTTTTTGAGAGTGATCGTGGTGAGGCTTTATTTGTGATTAACCACGGTCGTGTTAAGATTAGTAAAGCTTCGCTGGACGGTAGGGAACAAATTCTCCATATGTATAAAGACGGCGATATTTTTGCCGAGGTCGTGCTCTTTGATCGCGGTCCGTACCCTGCTACGGCTGAGGCGGTTGAGGATACACAATGTTGGTTGTTACGCAATGCGGACATGGAAAGATTACTGCAGGCGCAACCCGCACTTGCTGTTAAGCTTCTGCGGATAATGAGTAGGCGTCTGCGTCAGGCACAGCTATTAATTCGTGACCTAGCATTACATGATACCTATGGGCGTTTAGCCAGCCTATTATTGCGTTTTATGCGGCTAGAGGGGCGCGAGAGTACTAAGGGTACAATTTTAGAGATGGCACTAACAAGGCAAGAAATGGCCAATATGATTGGCACTTCGCGCGAGACAGTGGCAAGAGTACTAAGCCGTTTTCAAAAGGATGGTATTTTATTGTTGGATAAGCAGCGAATTATCATTAAAGATGAAGCTAAACTTCGTGAATGGACTTAATGTTACCCTATTATTGGGCACACTACAGTTATGTAGGAGGTGCTTTTTTTATGCAAGCAACAGCTGATTATCATACTCATTCCGTTTATAGTCACGGCAAGGGGAGCATTGAGGAGAACGTACAAGCAGCTTTTGCCCGGGGCTTAACGACTATCGGCATTACCGATCATGGTCCTGGTCATTTTTTTATTGGCGTGGGAGGCGTGTCGGCTTTTCGTCGCATGCAAGAAGAAATCGTTCGCTTACGCGTCAAGTATCCTCTCATAGAGATTCTGCTCGGTGTGGAGGCCAATATTGTGGATGTGGATGGAACGATAGATGTTCCTCTAGAAATTATGGATGAACTAGATTTTCTTCTCGTGGGGTATCACAAGCTGGTACGACCGCGCAGTCTGGCCGCCTTACTCTTGGGTGTGCAAAATTTCCTTGCCGGCTGGTTGCACCTCCGGCCTCTACGCTTGCGAAGACAAAATACGGCGGCCATCTGTGCCGCAGTACGTCGCTACCCCATTAAGGCCATCACGCATCCGGGGCTGCAAATTGATATTGATACGGTTGCATTGGCCCACGTTTGCGTTGAGCAAGGCACCCTCATGGAAATCAACAGTTCATATGGTAAAGAACTGGACGGATATGTTAAAACCGCACTGCCCACAGGGGCCATGTTTGTGGTCAATAGCGATGCACATACGCCAGCTAGAGTGGGCGATTTTTCAGCTGCTTACGAATTGATTGAGCGGCTGGACGTACCGGTCGAGCGTGTCATTAACATTTCGACTACCTAACAAAAAAAGAAGGAGTTTCTTAACGTCAAGATGAACTAGTACCACAACTGGTTGAATGGGGTGAATCAAATGGAAAACATCCGTTTTGTCATTATTACAGGCTTGTCAGGAGCGGGTAAAAGTCAGGCGATGCACAGTTTCGAGGATTCTGGTTACTTTTGTATTGATAATCTTCCGCCCATGTTGATTCCTAAATTTGCTGAATTGGCCTCCCAGTCGGCGGGGAAGATTAACCGCATTGCTCTAGTTTCCGATATTAGGGGCGGAGATTTTTTTGCCAGTTTGCATGAAGCCTTGCAAGTATTAGAAGGGATTGGGCTTGATTATGAGATCCTCTTTTTAGAAGCGGACGATGATGTCTTAATCCGTCGCTTTAAGGAAACCCGACGGCGTCATCCTCTGGCCACCATGGGGAGTATTGCTGAAGGGATTAAGGAAGAAAAGAGATTGCTTGCCCAAATTCGTGCTCGCGCCGATAAACTTATTGATACATCCCAGCTGTCGCCGCAACAATTGAAAGAAGAAATTACAGCTTTATATGCACCAGATAGCGAACAAGAAAATATACTAATAACGATTGTGGCGTTTGGCTTTAAATTTGGTATTCCCTTAGATGCCGATTTAGTTTTTGATGTCCGCTTTTTGCCCAATCCCCACTATGTGGAAGACCTGCGCCCATTAACGGGAAATGATGAGCTGGTAAAAAATTATGTCTGGAAATGGAGTATAACGTATAAATTCTTCCAGAAGTTGATTGATTTGATTCAGTTTTTAATTCCATGTTATGTTAAAGAAGGGAAGCCGCAACTGGTGATTGCCATAGGCTGCACTGGAGGTAAGCATCGTTCAGTTTCCATTGTCAATGAACTGGAAAAACTACTTAAGGGTAAAAATTATCCTGTGATTAAGGAGTATCGAGATATCAATAAAGTCTAAAAAGCATATCCAAGGAGAGTATACATGCACATGCGAGATACGATACGTACGTTATTTCAAGGTATAATTCCGTGGTTGCACGAGCATGTACGACCTAATGCTTCTGCCAAAGAGGCACGCATAGAAATGTGGGAGTCAACAAATCCGCAACAGCTACGGGCAAACGGTCCTAAGGTAACCGCCCTTGGCGGCGGAACGGGACTATCTACCTTATTACGTGGTCTGAAGAACTATACAACGAATCTAGCGGCCATCGTTAACGTCACAGACGATGGAGGCAGTTCAGGTCGCTTACGTGAAAATTTAGGGATGTTGCCTCCCGGCGATATTCGCAACTGTTTATTGGCGCTAGCTAACACAGAGCCACTACTGGAGAAAGTTTTTCAACATCGTTTTATGGCCGGAGATGGTCTGGAAGGGCATACGTTGGGCAACCTTTTTTTGGCCGCCTTAACGGAAGAGTTTGGCTTCGAGGAGGCAGTCCTGGCCGCTAGTCGTGTTTTAGCTGTGAGCGGGGATGTGCTGCCGGTTACGTTGGAAAAGCTAACACTCGTTGCCGAGCTGACAGATGGACGTGTGGTACGAGGGGAGAGTCATATTTCTCAAGCCGGAGGTCCCATTGGCAAATTATATCTTGAACCAGCGACTTCAACGATCTATCCCCTTGCCCGTCAAGCCATCCTCGATGCAGAGCTGGTTGTGGTGGGCCCAGGGAGCCTCTACACCAGTGTCCTGGCTAATCTATTAGTCCCCGGCATGGTAGACACGCTCCGAGCAACGACGGCGCAGAGGGTGTATATCTGTAATGTGATGACCCAGCCGGGAGAGTCTGACTACTTTACGGCTGCGGACCACCTACAAGCCATACATAATCATGTGGGTGAAAATATCTTTGACAGCGTTCTCATTAATGGTAATCTAACCATTCCCCCTGCATTGTTGCAAAAATATGCAGAAGAGGGCGCAACCCCTGTACAACCCGATCTTGCTCAATTAAAAAAAATGGGCGTGCGTGTGGTGGAGGCGGATATGCTATCACAGATAGCGGTTGTGAGGCATGATCCAGATAAATTGGCACAAGCCATCCTCACTAAGGTAATGTGCCAGCATGCGTCTTTGGGCAAAGCCAAAAGTAAATGGAATTTTTTATCTAGGTGAGGTGAGCTTATGACATATGCACTGCAGGCCAAGAATGAATTGGCCCGCCGCGAAGAAAGCCAAGCTTGCTGTCGAGTTGCTGAACTAACTGCATTTATGCGCTTAAGTGGAAATATTCAAATATCCCAGCAGCGATTTATTTTACAGGTCGTCACATCGAATCCGGCCATCGCGCGACGAATATTTACTCTTTTTAAGCAAATCTTTAATCTTAATTCAGAGCTCTTAGTGCGCAGAAAAATTCGCCTGCGCAAAAACAACGTCTATTTAATCCGAATCAGCGAAGCTGCGCAAGTGCAGGAAGTTTTAACAAGATTAGGGTTAATGGAAGACGGGGTACTTACGCAGGTAATGAGTAAAGCAGTACGCAAAAAGAAATGCTGTCGCCGGGCTTATTTACGAGGCGCTTTTCTTGCCGCGGGGTCTGTGACAAACCCGGAGAATTCCTACCATTTAGAAATCTTTACTGATTATCAGCAACAAGCAGCTGATCTAGTCTCCTTGATGAAGACATTTTCAGTGCATGCTAAAATCATAAAACGAAAAAATGGTTTTCTGGTTTATCTGAAGGATAGCGAGCAAATTGTAGAATTTCTCAATGTGGTTGGGGCTCACACAGCTCTGCTTAGCTTTGAGAATGTGCGTATTCTTAAAGGCATTCGTAATCGGGTAAACCGACAAATAAACTTTGAGACAGCCAATATGAATAAAACGGTGAAAGCTTCTGTGCGACAGGTGGAAATGATCCACATGATCGAGCACAATATCGGCTTGCACGCTTTGGATGAACCGCTACGGGAGCTCGCTCGTCTGCGTTTAGCTAATCCAGAGGCAAGCTTGCAAGAGCTAGGTGACCTACTACATCCTCCACTGGGTAAATCTGGTGTTAACCATCGCATGCGGAAGCTAGAAAAGGTTTGTGAGCGTTTCGTAAAAAAAAATCAATAGCATTAGCTGCTACTTAATTGCTCGTGCAGTAAGTATAGGTGCAAAAGTACCTCTTACTAAAGTATAGGGAACGGTCTCGACCGTTGTGCGCTCTCGTTCTTGGAGAGGAAATTATATCACTTGCAGCGAGTAAGTAGCGAGTGTTGCCAGTATTAAAAAGTGCGCGCTGAAGGACCCGACTACGCGCGCATTTCTTTGCCTTATTTACATAACATGAGAGGATTAAACGTAGATGATGGCGAAGATGAGAGTGAGTGAACAAAGGAGTAGCGGGAATCGAATACGTGCCTTTTTTGGTTCATCATCATTTGTGCGTAGCATAAACTGAAATAGAGTAGTCAGGTATGTTAAAGTAACCCGTCTTGCAATTGCGTAAAATGGATAAAGGAAGATGTTAGCATGCGAATGACGTACAGCATGAAACTTGAGCAAACGCAGAAGCTTATAATGACGCCAAAACTGCAACAGGCCATCAGCCTGCTGCAGTTACCTATCATGGAGTTGCAGGTGTTTTTGCAGAATGAGTATTTAAATAATCCTATCTTAGATTTTGAAGAGGAAACAGAAAAAGAAGTCGCAGGCGAAGAGATTCAGCCCGACGCAGGACAAGAAAAAGACCCCATAGATTGGGATGAATATCTCCGCGATGAAGTTGCAGACCCATTGCCCGCGGTTAATGTACGTTCAACAGACGCCCTCTCTGCCATTGATTATGCACTACCTACTGAACCATCATTACAGGAGCATCTATTGTTTCAGTTGGGTCTTTGTAGCGTAACGTCCACCCAAAAATATATTGGTCAGTTTTTAATAGGCAATATTGACCCTAATGGCTATGTTAATGGTGAAATGGATGAATTGGCGCTTCTCCTTGGCGTTGAAGAAAGGGAAATACTTGCAGTACTTGAAATCATCCAAACGTTTGACCCCATTGGTGTGGGAGCACGCAGCTTATTGGAATGTTTATTATTGCAGCTGGGCCAATGCCAAGATAATCAGCCTCTGGCACAAACAATCATCCGCCATCATTTGGCCGATGTGGCCGATAATAAGGTAAAAAAGATTGCCACTCACCTTCATGTTCATCCGCACGAGGTGCAGTGCGCCATAGATTATATTCGGACGCTAGATCCTAAACCAGGAAGCCTCATCGGAGGAAGTTCAGACGTACTCTACATTGTGCCAGATGTGGTGGTTGAAAAGGTACAGAATGAGTATATTGTCCTTGTTAATGAAAGCAATTTACCACGGCTTACGATTAACCCGTATTATCGCTCATTGCTTGGTAAGGGAAAGAGTGAAACACAAGCGAGCGATTTTATTAAGAGCCGGTTGGATTCGGCTTTATGGTTGGTCCGTAGCATTGAACAGCGTCGCACCACGCTGTACCATGTGGCCGAAAATATTGTCAGAAGGCAACGCGATTTTCTGGAGGAGGGTGTGAGGCACCTTGTGCCCATGACCTTGCGTCAGATTGCAGAGGAAATTGGCGTTCATGAATCTACCGTGAGCCGCACTACGGCCAATAAATATATACAAACACCACGCGGAGTCTATTCGCTGAAATTTTTCTTTACCTCTGGGGTGGAAGACGACCATGGCACTGCTGTTTCATCAGAGTCTGTTAAGAGCCATTTAAAAGAGTTAATCGCTGCGGAGAGCCAATACAGGCCATATAGTGATCAAAAATTAAGCGAACTACTAGTCAAACGTGGTATTATTGTTTCACGCCGTACGATTGCAAAATATCGTGAAGAATTAACCATTCCGGCGTCAAGCAGAAGAAGACGGCTATAATAATGGCGCCATTGGCGCTATTATTATGTCTTTTTTTGTACTGGCTAGAAAATTATATCACTTGCAGCTAACAAGTAGTAAAAAGCGCACAATGGGAATCGAATTAGTGCGCCTTTCTTACGAATAAGGTATACAATTTATTAAATAGGCTACATCATTTAGCAGGATTTTTATTTCCCATGTAGAAACTAATTTTGTGCTCTCTTCATGAGCATACATTTTTCAACTACACTTGGATAGAGTGACATAGTTTCCTACAGAGTGTTTTTAGGGACACAATCACTTTTAGTTGCGTTAGGGGCGTACGCCTTGCACAATGATTATATAACTGGGAGGTAAAAGGATGACAGTTAGAATTGGTGTGAACGGATTTGGTCGAATTGGCAAAGCGTGTATCCGTTTAGCACACGAGAACCCCGAAGTAGAGTTGGTCGCGTTTAATAGCAATCGTGACCCAAAAATGTTGGCCCATCTAATACAACATGATTCATTGTACGGACGTGCACCCTTTACGGTGGAGGCAAGAGAACATTCCTTGCTTTTTGATGGTAAAGAGGTAAAGATCCTCGCAGATAGAGATCCTGCAAATTTAGATTGGAATGCACATGGTATCGATATTGTAATCGAAGCAACGGGTGCCTTCAATGATGCAGAGCAGGCGGGCAAGCATTTAGGTGGAAGCGTAAAAAAGGTTGTTATTAGTGCACCGGCTAAAGGGGAAGATATCACTGTCGTGCTCGGTGTCAACGAGGAAAAATATGACGCGCAAGCTCATCATATTATTTCCAATGCGTCTTGCACCACTAATTGCCTCGCACCCGTGTGTAAAGTACTAGATAATGAATTTGGTTTTATACGAGGGTTAATGACAACCATTCATGCGTATACTAATGACCAAAGGATTCTCGATTCTTCTCATAAGGATTTGCGTCGAGCACGGGCTGCGGGTCTTTCTATGATTCCCACAACCACGGGAGCCGCACGTGCCGTTTCCTTAGTTTTACCTGGGATCGCGGGTAAAATTGATGGTTTTGCTGTGCGTGTACCAACGCCCACAGTATCCATGGTGGATTTAACAGCCCAACTGGGGAAAAATGTTACGCGTGCAGACGTAAATGATGCCTTCCTTCGTGCAGCTGAGGGATCCATGAAGGGGATCCTGGGGTACTCGGAAGTTCCCCTTGTTTCTGTAGATTATCAAGGTGATTCTCATTCCAGTACGGTGGATGCACTCTCAACCATGGTGGTCAAAGATAACATGGTTAAAGTGGTGGCATGGTATGATAACGAGTGGGGCTATGCCAGTCGTGTGATTGATCTGGTATCCTATATCAGCAACCAAATGTAATAGGCTGCCGCTCGTCGATGTCGGCGGGCGGTAACTTTTTGATACGGGTAGGAATTGCAGCCCGTGCATTAAGCGAGCGGCGAGTGTTTACAGTACTTAACGGGCGCACGCCTTGCTGATACATAAGTACGACGTTTTGTAGTGGAGGTGTTAGCTTGAATAAAAAGACCATAAAGGATTTGGCTGTAACGGGGAAACGTGTTTTTACCCGTGTTGATTTTAATGTGCCGCGACTTGAGAACGGTGAAGTTGCAGATGACGCAAAAATTAAAGCGGCACTCCCCACCATCACATATCTGTTGGAGCAAGGAGCTGCTGTAATTTTGGCTAGCCACTTAGGGCGACCCAAGGGGCAGGTAAAAGATAACCTACGCCTGACCGCAGTGGCGGCAAAACTTGCAGAGTTACTACAGCTAGAGGTGCTCAAAAGTGATGATGTGGTGGGCCCGGATGCAGAGCGGCTAGTGAGTAGCCTTGAACCAGGGCAAGTTCTGTTGTTAGAAAATGTGCGTTTCCACCCTGGTGAAGAAAAAAATGATGCTGACCTGGCCCAAGCCTATGCTCGCCTTGCCGACATTTTTGTCTCGGATGCTTTTGGGACTGCCCACCGTGCCCATGCTTCCAATGCTGGTATAGCCGCCTATATTCCTGCGGTGGCAGGATTTTTGATGGAAAAAGAAGTGGAGAATCTCTCCCGCACCTTACATAATGTACAGAAACCAGTACTTGCCATTGTGGGTGGCAGTAAAACGGCTGATAAGATCAGCGTAGTTAAAAATTTCCTGAAGTTAGCGGATACCATTCTTTTAGGTGGCGGTATGGCCAACACATTCCTGCGGGCTACGGGGATAGCCATGGGTAGGTCGCTAGTGGAAGAAGATCAAGTGGAGAATGCTGCCGCGATTATGCGTGAAGCCAGCAAACGAAATGTCAAGATAAGTTTGCCAATAGATGTCACCATAGCTAGTGGCAAAAAAGATACGGCAGGTGCTCAGTATGTAGCGGTGGATGCGGTGCCGGCTGAGCAAATGGCGTTAGATATCGGACCCAAAACTCGTATCGTATATGCAAAGCTCATTGCTAAAGCAAAAACGATTATTTGGAATGGACCCTTGGGTGTCTTTGAAGTTGAACCATTCGCCCAAGGGACCATTGCCATTGCCAAGGCTGTTGCTGCGTCTGCTGCCTTTTCCATCATTGGTGGTGGAGACGTGGTGGCCGCCGTAGAAAAAGCAGGTGTAGCGGACAAAATTTCTCATTTGTCCACAGGTGGCGGTGCCACATTGGAATTCTGGGAAGGAAAAGAGTTACCCGGAATTGCTGTTTTACAGGATAAATAGGAGGGTTAGAATGCGCACACCAATTATTGCGGCTAACTGGAAGATGCATAAGACCGTCACAGAGGCGTTGGAGTTTGTGGAACAGCTAGCAGGGTTACTCGATACTGGAAACACGGAAACGGTGATCTGTCCACCCTTTCCTCTCTTAGGCTGTGTGGCTGAAGCGTGCCATAAGTATGGACTGCGTGTGGGTGCTCAGAACATGTACTGGGAGGCGACAGGCGCTTTTACAGGGGAAGTTTCACCGCTCCTGTTAAAGGATTTGGCGGTTGATTATGTGATTATTGGCCATTCGGAGCGACGACAATTGTTTGCTGAAACGGATCAGCATGTAGCTCGTAAAGTTAAAGCTGCTTTTGCTCATGATTTAACGCCCATAGTTTGTGTGGGTGAAACACTGCAACAGCGACAAGCGGAACAAACTATGGATGTTGTGGGCGAACAAGTTACGGTGGCGGTGACAGGGTTGGATCCATCGCAAGTGCGACGCATGGTGATTGCTTATGAACCCGTATGGGCTATTGGCAGCGGCCTCGCTGCCACGGGTAAAGATGCAAATGAAGTCGCCTGCTATATTCGCAAAACCATAGGTGAGCTCTTTAGCCTTAAAGTGGCCCGTGATGTGCGTCTTCAATACGGTGGTAGTGTTAAACCAGAAAATATCGCGGATTTTATGCAGGAAACTGACGTTGATGGCGCATTGGTGGGTGGAGCTGCTCTAGATTCGGCAAAATTCGCGGGCATTATTAATGGTGTCATAGGAGCCAACTCATGAGCCGACCGAAACCACTTATTTTAATCATCTTGGACGGATGGGGTTTGGGACGAAAAAAAAATGGCAATGCTATTTATCTGGCGAAAACCCCATTTTTTCATTTTTTGCAAGAGACGTATCCTATGGCGGCTTTGCAAGCAAGTGGCGAAGAAGTGGGCCTACCTGCAGGTCAAATGGGTAATTCGGAGGTAGGCCATCTCAACATGGGGGCAGGTCGCATAGTTTATCA
>JANKMV010000320.1 GCA_024650095.1 Bacillota bacterium
CCATCGGCATCTTTACTTTAATTTGGGGGCTATCTAATGTAAGTAACGGTATGTACGGTATAATTTCACTAATCACTGGCATCTTCGTCCTCGTACTATTCGGCATAATTGAACTCAGATCAGAATTTCCACTTTTGGATGTACGCGCTTTAAAGAGTAATCGAGTTCTCATCTTTTCTTCCCTCGCCGCCTATATTAACTACAGCTCAACCTTTGCTATCAGCTACATGATGAGCATGTATTTACAGTACATTAAAGGCATTGAACCACAATATACAGGAATGATCCTCCTCATTCAACCTGCTATGCAAGCCATCTTTTCACCCATAGCGGGTGTTCTATCCGACAAAATGGATCCTCAATACGTGGCCTCTGCGGGTATGGCCCTCATTACCATCAGTTTGTTCTTACTATCTTTATTAGGCATTAACACACAAATCTACCTTATGATAATGCTACTTGGCGTACTGGGTGTGGGCTTCGCTCTCTTTAGCTCACCCAATACAAACTCCGTCATGAGCTCCATCGAGAGAAAAGACTACGGCGTCGCTGCCGGCATTCTCTCTACCGCTCGCACCGTTGGCCAATCTTTCAGTATGGCCATGACCGCCTTAATCACATCATTTTACCTTGGCAATCAAACCATCACAGCAGAAACGAGTGGATTATTCATTCAAAGCTTCAAAACCATCTTTATTATCTTTGCCATTCTCTGTCTTTTTGGAATCTGGGCTTCACTCGCAAGGGGAAAAAGAGCAGAGAAAGATCAACCTACCGCAGGCACCCCATAATCATATAAAGCGCACATTTGTATTTTCGTTTAGGGGAGATTCATATGCAAATAAAAGTAATGGAAAAAGATCAGGCAGTAGCGGTATGCCAAATGATAGAAGTCTGTTTTTTAGAGTTTGTGGCGCCAGATTATTCCCTAGAAGGCGTACAGGAGTTTTTTGTATATGCCAATGCAAAAAGTTTGCAAGAGCGCTCTGAAGATAATCATTTTGTTTTAGTCACCGCTGACCACAATCGCATTGCCGCAGCGCTTGAGATGCGTAAGCCCAATCACATTAGTCTTCTGTTCGTTGACAAGAGCTATCAGCAGGAGGGAATTGCCAAAAAATTGTTAGTAAGAGCGGTGGAAATCTGCAAAGCTGAAACGCCAAGCATTACTGAAATTACAGTCAACGCCTCTCCCTATGCCTTACGTATTTATGAAAAGATGGGGTTTACTGTTGTGGCGCCACAAAATACAATTAATGGTATCAGCTTTATAAAGATGAAGTTGCTACTTTAACTAAAACTTTCATATTTTAAGGGAGGTTAATATGAAGCCATACTGGGGAAATATTACTGCCATCGGCAGTTTACCCGATTTCGGCACCCTTGAGGGGGTGCAATTAATAGTAGATAGCCTTAAGCACATTCCCCACTGGCCCCAATTTCCCAAACGAAAACCCGAGTATTTAAGCCATCAATTCCTGCAAGTCCTGATAGAGTGTGGGATTATGGAGGTATCAGAAACGGGCAGTCCCGTTATTAATGAACAACGCCCACAGTTTATGGAGGGGCTAATCACTTTTTATGAGCTATACTTGGGTGCTCAAGGTGGTAATTTATCTGACCTAGAGGCTTTTGCCATTCCGGACTGGGCGGGTGAAGGGTTTTCAGCGTTAGTCAGGGAGATAGGCAAAAACGTACAACCTACGTACGTAAAGGGCCAATTGATTGGCCCATTAACGGCAGGACTACAGATCATGAATAGTAACGACATTCCCATATTTTATGACGACCAGCTACGGGAAGTGGTTATCAGAGCACTGGAAATGAATATCCGCTGGCAGATAGAGAAACTCTCCCAGACAGGTCTGCCAGTGATGATATTTTTAGATGAGGGTTTGCTATATGCGTGGGGTCACCGGGATTTTCTTGGTATTAGTGAAAGGGTGATTAACGAAACGTTCACAGTACTAATTAAAGCCATCAAAGATAGCGGAGCAGAGTCAGGTATTCACTTTTGTTCTCGGGCTGATTGGGGGCTACTTTTCCCCTCACAACCCGATATATTGGCTTTTGATGCCTATTCCTACTTTCCTGGCATGTTGGCCGCTGCGGATGAAGTAGAAGACTATCTGCAAGGGGGAGGTACCATCGCTTGGGGGATCATTCCCGTTTATGAGGTTTGCTTCGAAGAAACTCCGGCAAGCTTACACCAGCGTTGGCAGCATTATATTGAACGATTAGAACATAAGGGGGTTAGCGGTACGCTTTTGCGTGAGCAGTATATGATTACCCCCAGTTGCGGTATTGGTTTCTATACCCCGGAAATTGCCAAACAGGTGTACAAGCTACTCCAGCAAACGGGTGAGTTAATTAAAAACAGCCGGAAGTAGGCTGGAAATATCCCTACGCTTAAATCTATGCTCGTACTTGTTCTAATTTCATTCTTTGTCCTATTAGCTTAAATAAGAATTTTTTGAAAATGTGAGGCGATATGATATGACAACTGTTTTTGCACCAGGATGTGCCTTAATGATCTATAAGCCAGGGTTAAGTAAGAAGGTTTTGTCAAGCTTACAGCGCGAGCTCGGTGAGGTTGCCGAGTATCTTACCTGCTGTCGACATGATCCTGCATTAGCAAAGGGAACACAAATTATTAACACCTGTGCGGGCTGCGATAAACGCTACCGACAGTTATACGAGGAAATAACCACAAAGTCGCTGTGGGAGGTGTTGGCAGAAAGTACAATTTTCCCATTTCCTAATTATCAGGGACTGGAAATGACGATTCTTGATGCCTGTCCTACCCGCAACCAGGTAAGAGTGCATGATGCAGTAAGAACATTACTGACAAAAATGAATATTACGGTGGTTGAGCCCGCAAAAACGAAAACAAAGGGAACTTGTTGTGGCGATAGCTATTATGGTAGCTTAACTGTGGAGCAGGTAAAACAGAAGATGATAAAAAGGGCGACAGAGATG
>JANKMV010000321.1 GCA_024650095.1 Bacillota bacterium
GTCCAGCTTCATAGAGCATTGCGGTTCCAGAACCACTCACATCAATATCCACTAAATTGGTACCGTTCACATTCACATTGACATGCTCATTGGTACGAACAATGACCCGAGTTGCCCCATACTGTAAGCCAGTTTCTCGATCCACATGGGCTTCTCCATTTTCAAAGCGCATATACATCTTATTCTCTATATTATATTTATAACTTGCCACATTACTACCGCTGTAGGTAACCTTAAACTCTAGCGCTTCTTCACCTGCGGGCAACTCCTGCGGCATCACTCTTTCCGTCCGTACTGCCGATTGTCCCCGTGCGCCATACATGGTTTCTATATCTGTATATAAATTATGAGGTGCTTTGCGGCTATCATCGCGCCAAAAGTATTTATAATCAACAATCTTAGTTAATGCTAAATGCTCAATCATCTTATCCGTTCTACCTGACGTTCCGGAAAAGGCCACTACACCAGCGTGCTCCATCGCTGCTTCGGCAAAGTATGGCCGTAAGCTCCTTACAGGGCCAATCACAAAGTTCTCCATCTGCGGCTGGTCATAAACAGCCATAAGTCGTGTAATGCCACCCTCGACTAAAAACTCATATACAATTCTGGCTTGTTGCAAGCCCGAATGGGGTCTCGCTGCCGCATGATTATTAATGATCACACTGATGGGATCAACCATCTCTACAGCAATGCTGCCATCATCGGGCAGTTCGGGTTCTTGCTCATCAACCGGTGGCGGTGCACTTTCTTTGCCACACCCCGCAACTGCTAACATCACCAAAAGCACAAACAACAGTACCATCCATTTTTTCCTCATACCTATTCCCCCTAAGGTTGTCCATCATTCTTCTAACACTGTATGCTTCTTATATAAATATAGTACAAATAGTAAAGATATCTATTAGATTTTCCTTACTCTTCTTGGCCTAAGCACGCCATAAGATAACAACAAGGCCGCCACCGCACCACTGCTATCAATGAACACATCACTTATTTGGCCAGCTCGGCCCGCCACAAACAGTTGATGGGTTTCATCGGAAATGGCATACACGAGGCAAATAGCAAAAGCCACAAGATACAAGTTCCTACCTGATATCCCACTTTTACGTAGCGCCACCACCACCAATAATGCCAAGATAAAATAGGCGGTAAAGTGTCCTGCTTTGCGTATCCCATGGTGGAAGATGGCCAGATAATCATTTGCACCCGTGGTAATATCTACATTAAAGACTGAAGCAACGGCGTGAAGCAATATTTCAGTAAAACCTGTACTTAATTCACTTGATACCTGTGCTGGCTGACTCGATGCGACAAAAATAACGGCCATCCAGAGCACAACTGATGACCATGCCACAATTTTTGACAGATGTTTAATGTTGCTCACCAACTATTTGCATTTACCCATATCGTATCATAATTGCGCCCTAGATGCTATTTTTTCTCTGCTAACCTGATGCCAACAATAATTTCCAATAACGTCTTTGCTCTAACTTATCGTTACTCAGTAACCGCATCTACAATCATCTTGGTCAACTGCCCAATTTCCTCATCGGCTAGCTCCTGGCTTTCCGGATCAACAATCATAATGGTGAGAGCTACGGGCGCCCGCTTAGCAAAGTAGAGCAAGCCCATGTCACCAACCATGGAACTGGCCGTGCCAACCTTGTTGGCCACAGTGATGGTTTGCTGATTCAGCTTGCGCCCAATGCGGCTCTTATCGATGGTATCCTTCATCATTTCGGTTCCCTTTTCACTCAGCTCTTCATTTACCACTGTCGCTTTCTCCAATGCAACCAATACTTCAGTAAGCTCGCGAGCTGTGGACATATTACGGGGAACACCATCTGGTGCTTCAAACATTTTTTGCACTGCACTGGTGTGCGTCAACTGCAGACGCTCTACAAGGCTTTCGATTTTGTCCCTACCCACAAGATCAACCGTGATATTAGCGGCAATATTATCGCTGATACTTACCATCAAGTGCAGAATTTCTTCAATGGTAAATTCTTTGCCCGGCTCTTCGTTTTGTATGGTCCCACTTCCCGTTACAGGTGTACCATTCATATACTTATCTTCTTCTGTAAGCGTATAGGTTTGCGCTAAAGACAATTCCCCCGCTTCTACTTCCTCCAGCGCTGCCAAGAGAAAGAGCACTTTAATCATACTTGCGGGAAAAATCTCTCTGTTGCCGTTAATATCCTGCATCCTTTGATCCGCGAAATCGTAGTAGGCCAATGAAATTTGGTGGGGACTCTCCTCAATGAACTGTTCTAACTGAATTAGGGTAGTATCCTTAACTGGGCTTCGCTCCGGTACTCTGTCTGTGAAGCGTCCGTATAGTAGCATCCCTGTAACAACTAAGGCCGCTAATGCTAAAACGATTAAGGGCATTCTTTTCATGGCATTGAAACCTCCTGCTAAAAGTGTAGTTAGCAGTACCTTTTGCCTCCTACGCAGTTTTCATTCATGTAAGACTAGGAACAAGTAATGCCAGAACGGATGGCGAAAAACAGATAATTAGGGTAGTTTTATTCTTGACAATTTGAAAACAAAATGTTAGCATTCGAACTAGTTGAGGATAGGAGATAATAAATTATGCTATTAGTAGAAGAAAAAATTGCAGAACTTATAGGTATGATGCCCCTCTTTATTGGCACTTTATTGGAAGGAAGTGAAATAAAAGCACCTGTTAAACTAAATTTAAGCGAAGAAAGAACCCTGATGGTCCTTCACCATGAGCAAGGAAAAGACATGACCGACTACAGTAAAAAAGTAGGACTTACCAGAGGCTCATTTACAGCCGTCGCCGATCTCTTAGAAAGAAAGGGCTTCATTGCAAGAGTAGCCGCCTTTGAAGACAGAAGGAAGTATGCCCTCATCCTGACTGAAGCGGGAAAGAGCGTCGCCCAAAATATTGATGCTCAGTTTAAAGAACACATCGCCAACAGAATTGCGCAATTAGAAAAAGAAGAACTCGAT
>JANKMV010000322.1 GCA_024650095.1 Bacillota bacterium
CCAATCCATATCTTCGGCAACGGAGCCGGATGCTTCGGTGGTAACAAAGATTACCATGGAAATAAAGCGATTGGAGGAACAGCTGCAAGCATTAAAAGCTCAGGAAAAAGAAGAAACTACGGGGCAACTGTTATGTAAAAACTGCGGAAGCAAACTGGATGAAGACAGCAGATTTTGCAGCCACTGTGGAATGAGCGTTGAGGAAAGAACGACAATGCCTTCGTCGCCGCCACCTCCGCCTCCCATACGATCCTCACAAGCAATGAAGTCTTCTAAACCGCCAAAAAAGCGACTTTTCAAAAGGCCGTTCTTTTGGGTCTTTATCATAATTATTCTCTATTTCATAGCGGCTTTTCTTTACAACTTAAAGTACATTTTGTACTAGCACAATCAAAGGAGGCTGAAAATGATGTTTGCTTTTGGTGGACGGAGGACTTCTCTGTTTTTTTCATATGTCTTTGTCAGGACTATTTGTTTAATAAGCTCATTGATTTTTATAAGCTGCTTTTCCTGTACAACAGCAGCGGCTTCTGGTTTATATGCAAGCTCTCAAGAACCGAAAACGCTTGACGAAGCTGTAGCGCTGGTACAGCAGATGGTTGCCGACGGGGGGTCCAGGGATGATATTGCCCTTGCCGTAAAAAATATGGTTGATAATCGTGTTACCAATGTCAACTCCCTGGAAAGGATGACAGATTGGCGGAACTGGTTTCTACTTTTCGCTGATAATCCTAAAGAAAAAGATTTTGATGATTTTCGAGCACGTGGCAACTTTGATTATGATGAAACGGCTAAATGGCTTTGGAATTCACAATACGGTCAGTGTGAAGAAATCAGCAGCCTCACGTATTATATCCTGACCAAAGCAGAAGTTGAAGGGAATGTCCGTATTCTCAGCACATCGGCAGGGAACGGACATAATTTCGTGGTTTGGGGAATGCAGGATGGGGCAGATCCCAACAACCCTGATACCTGGGGCAGTCAGGCACGAATCGTGGATGGCTGGGGAGGAAAGACTCTAACGGCCGAAGATGCTGCAGATGATCAGTTGTATATCCAGGAGGGCCGCTACGTCAACGACAATACTTGTTCTTACGACAAAAATGCCCCCGGGTGGGAAACCGACCAGGGCAGCAGCGGTAACGGTGATTTATCTTCATTATTCGATTGTTTTTTCTCAACAGCCATGGATGGCTCTCCAGAAGCCGAAAAAATTGCTGTACTTCGTGAATTTCGGGACGAATCACTGCTTAAAAGCCCGTTTGGGAGTAAGTTGGTAGCTCTTTACTACCGCTTCAGCCCACCGCTGGCCTCTTATCTCGGTCAACATGAAGCATTGCGAATTTTTGTTAGAGAAAACCTGGTTGTGCCCCTCGTAAGATTGACAGGGTATTACAGAAAACTTAACGATGAAAAGAATAAGAGTGTGGCCTATCATAGCTTGCCCTACAGAGAGAATTAGAAGGCCCAAGAACTGAAGATCCGCGTGCTGTGCAAAAGTCTTGGGAGCGTGGGAGGTTTTTAATTTGAACTGGTTTGTTTTCATCGATAATCAACAATATGGTCCCTATTTAAAAGAGGAGATTGTACGCTATATTGAGGAAGGGCGCATTACTTCCGACAGCTTCATCTGGAGACCCGGATTTCTCGACTGGAAGGCCGCGACCCAGGTGGAGGATTTAGCGCATTGCTTTCCAACGGAGATAGTTGCTGAAGATACTTTTCAGAAGAACAACCACATTATATACGGTAGCTTAAACAGAATGGTTTTGCTTCTCTGTTGCTTGGCGGCCCTGGGATATTTCGGCTTCTGTGCTCATTCCATTTTTCAGGATAGGTTCTGCTCTATTTATAATCCAGTCCAGGCAGCCATATCTCTTGAAGGGGAACATATTTCTGACACGGTAAAACTGGGACACATAGAGATTCCCTTTACACAGGTTTTTGCCGATGACACCAGCGGTGATGGCTATCCGGACCGCAGGACCTACTATAGGGACGGATTGCTAGTGCTGGCTGCCTGGGATACCGGGACGGACGGTGTTTTTGACTTATGGTTTCGTTTTGTTAACGGGGAATACGTAGACCTAGAAGCATACGACTTTACTGGTGACGGAAATATTGAAAAATTGGTCTTCGTAGACGAGAACGAACACGTTACCGCTGTAGAGCTGTTTTCGGATAAAAAGGCAGAGATATTCGATACAGTAAAAGCCCTGGCACTTCCTGTACTGCCTTTATTATTCTTTTGTTTTCTGCTGGCTAGAAGAAAATGGGGGAAAGGCGGTGAGAATAATTAGAAATATATCAGGGCTTTTTAGAAAAGTAATTACTGTTATATTAACTGCGACTTTGTTCTGGTTTCCAATAGCTCTTGCAGCCGAGGGAATCATTAACGACGATTGCACAGTTAACGAAGCTGTATTTGAGCGGGAATGGCGTAAGTATTCAGATTTCGACGAGCGTATCCCACCGGAATCCCGCAGTTGGGAAGTGCAACAGTATACTGAAACGCATAAGCGAATCGATGAATTGAATCGCGAATCTTTCATGCTGCAAGCGGAGATGGAGTTTGACCGCCACCTGCGTCTGGAATTAAGAGAAGTCAAAGAAAGTCTTGTTCGCAATCTCAGGGGTAACCTGGTAAAAAGTTTTTTTCGGCTTTCGTTTCTAACAGCCGATGCAATTAAAACCGGCGTAAATCTAGGCGGTACCTATGCCAAATTATTTACTGCGGGCGTTTTGAATGCCTTGCCTGAAGGACTTTCCTACCTCAAAGATGCCATGGATGTCGTAACAGGATTGACACCCGACCATGGTGATTCCGAACTGGCTAAGGAGGTAAAAGACCGCGCTGGGGATTTTGAAGATATCCTTAAAATTGCGGATAACCCAAAAAATATCGCCGCAATTGCTGTAGATAGAGTCAAAGGGAAAGCTGAAGAAAAGTTGGGACAGCTATTTCCGTCTGTC
>JANKMV010000323.1 GCA_024650095.1 Bacillota bacterium
AGATGACGCGCAAGGTAAAAGCAACATCCTCCGCTGTAATGTGTCTGCCATCTGACCAGCGGGCATCTTCGTGTAAAGTAAAGACATACGTCAGTTTGTCCTCTTGCAATTCCCACGAAGTAAATAAACGTGGTTGCGGTATTAATGTCTCTGGGTCCGTCACCAACAATTGCGGATGCAAAAGAGTTGCCACTTCAGCCGAAGCAGCATCTCGCAGAAACACGGGATTCATCGTCAATGGCCCCGTCAGAGCAGCTACATGTAAAGATTGCTCGCTGTCAATCGGTCCAGTATGGCGACACCCCGTGCCTGTGAAAGCAAAAAGTAATAACAGTAAAAAGAGTATCTTTCGCCGCATCGGACCTCCTCCTATCCCTAAATCCTTGAAGTTCATCACTCTTTTCCTCTGGTAAATATATGTAAAGTGAGAGATAAAAAGAACAGAGATAGCCAATCGCCATCTCTGTTGGTTGATTTGCTTTTACGTTAGCAGATGAGAAATACCCAAAACCATCAGCACCAGGCCCGCAAATACAGCGGCCTTTTCACCATTAATCGTTTGTGAATAATGTTTGCCCAACAGTAAGCCTGCGCTGATCAATATAAATTTGGTTATACCAACCGCAAGCGAAGTGGGCAAGGCTAAAAAGCCCATCATGGCTGCACCAAAACCTGCGCCAAAAGCGTCCATGGCAAGAGCCACCCCTAAAACAATGGCTTCCTTTCCCGTAATGGTTCCGGAACAGTCAAAGTCTGCCCGCGCAGGCTCCTGCAAAACACTTGGCAAGATGGCAAGCCCCCTACTCTCTTGACAATCCTCTCTCTTTTCTCCTCTCCCACCACTTTGTAATGATTGTCTAACAATGAAAAAGCCGACGCCCATGAGCATGACACCGCCCACCACAGCGCTCATCTGCTTACTAAACAAATGCGCTATCAGCGAACCCACGTACATGGAAAGATACATTGAGCTCGCAGATGACAAACAAATAATTAAGAGTGAGCTGGGAGGAATATGTACCCGTCGTATGCCATACGCAAAACCAACACCAAACCCATCGAATGAAACGGCCATTCCTAGCATCATAATTGAAACCAGTGACACAACTCTACCTCCTACGCCTAAGTAATACATACTATGGCAAAGGTAGCTAGTGTGCTAATAAGTAGCGCATGGATACGTGGCCGGTCAAACTCATTACAGCAAAAAAGAGACGAGTGTCGCCTCTTTTTTGCTGTAATGACTCTATTGGGAAAACGTTATAAATAGTTAGTAGCTAACATAACGAGTACTGTATTGGTCATGTTTGACAAGCGGGACAATAATGGGTACCTCTACCGGCGACGACAATACGTTCGATGCGTTCACCGCAGTATAGACAGGGCTTGCCATGACGTTGGTAGACTCGCAAACGGTTTTGAAACTGACCGTAGCTGCCACTGGCATCACGATAATCACTCATGGTGGTACCACGCCAGTTAATGGCTTCATGTAATACTTCACAAACTGCATGGTAGAGAATTTCCCGCTCCTGCGATGTTAACGATATAACCGCACGATCCGGCTTGATGCCAGCACGGTGCAGCGCTTCATCAGCATAAATATTTCCCAACCCAGCCACAAATTCTTGGTTTAGTAAGAGAGCTTTAATGCTGGTTTTACGTTTTGTCATTTTTGCTTTCATATATTCAAGGCAAAAATCTGCGCTTAAAGGTTCCGGGCCCAGACACGCTAGACCTTTAATTTCACACATCCGGTGTGGGGGTAACAAGTACACGGTGCCAAACTTGCGCACATCGTTAAAGGTGAGACAGGCGCCATCAGTAAAGGTAAAGACAAGATGAGTGTGTTTATCTAGCTCAATGGGGGTGGGCGAAAATAGCAGCTTTCCGGTCATGCGCAAATGGACCACCAGCACCAGGCCATTTTCAAGAAAGATTTGTAGGTATTTACCTCGGCGCCCTACACTTGACACTCGCTGCCCCGGTATAGTTTGCGTAAACTCGGCAACGGCAGGCTGCTTAACCGAGCCGCCATAGTATACATCCACACGGGCAAACACTCGGCCTGGCAACACGTTGGCTAAACCACGACGTATGGTTTCCACTTCCGGCAATTCCGGCATGATGTCACTCCAATAATCAGATTTTCTCCATTTGGGCCCAATTGGGCCCAACTTTAACATCCACGGTTAGGGGCACAGTCAGTGAGATGGCCCCTTCCATTTCCGTGCGCAATATTTCTACCACTGCGGACAAGTGGTCTTTTGTCACTTCCAAGAGTAAATCATCGTGTACTTGTAAAATCATGTGTGCTTGTGCTTGAAATGGTTGTAATTTTTGCTCTACGCGTAGCATTGCAAGCTTAATAATATCGGCGGCAGACCCTTGAATAGGCGTATTCATGGCTGTACGCTCGGCAAAGCTACGCAGATTGAAATTACGTGAATTTATTTCAGGCAAATAGCGACGTCGATGTAAGATGGTTTTGACATAGCCATTTTGCTTAGCTTCTACAACAATACGGGTCATGTATTCTCGCACGCCAGGTAGCCGTTCAAAATAGCGTTCTATATAGGTGCGGGCTTCTTGCCGTGTAATACCCAGTTGACGGGAGAGACCATAATCACTGATACCATAAATAATACCAAAGTTAACGGCTTTGGCACGATCTCGCAATTCTTTCGAAACCTCCGCTGGTGTCACATCAAATACTTCAGCGGCTGTGCGCCTATGGATATCTTCTTCTGCGCAAAACGCGTTGATTAGAACTTGATCACCAGAAATGTGGGCCATCACACGTAATTCAATTTGTGAATAATCGGCAGACAGCAGAACTTTATCTGCGGCTCCCGGTACAAAGGCTCGACGTATGCGTCGACCTTCTTCAATACGAATGGGAATATTTTGTAGGTTAGGTTCGGCACTACTCAGCCGACCCGTTGCCGTCAC
>JANKMV010000324.1 GCA_024650095.1 Bacillota bacterium
TATCTTACAAGAAGAAACATTAGTACAATATATCATTGCGGGTGAAGGCGAAAAGCCCTTTGCACTTTTGCTAAATGCACTATCTCACAACACAGCCGTGCATAACATTCCCGGTGTAAGCTATCGCAAAGGTAGTCAGGCTGTAGTTGCTGTGCCCTATATCTCTGAAGAAGAACCGCCAAACCCGTACTCGACTACGTATTTTGATGCATTACAAGGACGTATTGCCTATCTAGAAACCTCCCGTGGCTGCCCTTACTCCTGCGCCTTCTGTCTTTCAGGACGGTGCGGCAGTGTACAATTTTTTGATTTAGAACAAACAAAAGCAAAAATGCTCGTACTTGCAAATAGTGGCACGCAAACCATTAAGCTAGTGGATCGCACCTTTAACGCGAACCGTACAAGGGCCATAGAACTGTTCCGCTTTATCATTCAAAACTATGGTAAAGCGATTCCTAAAGGTTTATGCTTTCATTTTGAGATAGCCGGGGATCTCCTGGATGCAGAAATAATTGACCTCCTTGCCACAGCACCGATAGGTGCAATGCAGTTTGAGATTGGGCTGCAAAGCTTCAACAGTAGAACGCTTGCAGCGATCAACCGCAAAACTAATGTAGAACGCTTAAAAGATAACATAGTACGTGTTGTAGCTAATGGGAATATGCACATCCATATCGACTTGATTGCAGGTCTACCCTATGAAAATTTAGATAGCTTTAAAGAAAGCTTTAACACAGCCTACTCCTTAAAGCCGAACATGCTCCAACTTGGATTTCTAAAAATTCTCTTTGGCGCGCCCATGAGAGAGAATGCCCAGCAGTTTCCTTGCCTCTATGCACAGCAACCTCCGTATGAAGTGTACGAGACGCCTTGGATTTCCTCAAAAGAACTGATTCTTTTGCATCACGTGGAGGACACTTTGAATCGCTTATTCAACAGTGGACGGTTTCGACGCACACTAGATTACCTGCTTAAACAAACGGGGGATACGCCCTTTGAACTTTTTAGCAAGTTCGCTGAATTCGTAGCTACTATCAGTACACACAAAATGTCGCTGGACGACTACACAACCCTCGTATTCCAATACTTCTACCAGCAGGATGGCGTTGTCAAATCCATTCTACGCGATAAGATGGTTTGTGACCGTCTTAGCACAAATCGTTCTGGCAAACTACCGGCTGTATTACGTATCCATGATCAAGCAAAAAAAAGAGCAATCAGGGAATTGGAAAAACAGGAGTTTGCTCGCCCAGCCAGCGGCATTAAACGAGGGTATGCTCTATTATATAGTGAACCTTGTTTAGTCTATGTGGATTACCAGCATAAAAATCCTATTTCCGGTGAATATCCCCTCTTCAAATATTGTAGTCCTGAATAGATATGTACCTTTTAGCTTTAGCTAAAACCACCCACACTCTTTACCTTAACCAAACACCGTCATCTACAAAAACTCCTTGTAGTCCGCCCAGTTTTCTTGTAACAACTTGGGTGTATCTAGACCATAGGGACAATGATCTTTACAATGGTCACAATGAGTGCAATCGTCAATCTTTTTCATTTTTTCATGCCAATTATCGTTTACAAAAGATGCTGTTGGAGCACGTCGGATCAATAAAGACATTCTAGCGGCAGTAGGTATTTCTATACCTGCCGGACATGGCAAACAATAACCACAGCCTCTACAAAAGTCCTCGCTCAATTCTTTTTTGTCCTGATCAATCATTGCCAACATTTCTTGATTGAGCACAGGTGGTGTTTGTATATACGAAACAAATTCATTTAACTCATTTTCTCTCTGTATTCCCCAAATAGGAACAACATTATCGAACTGTGCTAGGTAAGCATACGCTGCGGCGGAATTAGTAATGAGTCCGCCGGATAAAGCCTTCATGGCAATAAATCCGATGCCTTGTTCTTGGCACAGCTTGACCAAATCAATCTCCTTAGCCGTGGATAAGTAACTGAACGGAAACTGAATAGTTTCGTATAAACCTGAATTAGCGGCTTCTATGGCTACTGGAAGTCTATGATTAGTAATGCCAATATGGCGAATCATCCCTCTGTCCTTGGCCTCTAACATTGCCTCATACAAGCCCGTCCCATCACCGGGTTTTGGGCAGAAGGTAGGATTGTGAAACTGATAAATATCCAAATAGTCTGTTTTTAACTTGCTAAGTTATGTATGTAACTGTTGCCAAAATTCGTCTACCTTCATCGTCATTGTTTTTGACGCAAGAAAAATATTACCTCGTACATCAGATAACGCATAACCGATTTTTTCTTCACTATCACTATAAAATCGGGCTGTATCAAAGAAATTGATTCCGTTTTGATAGGCTTTTATTAATAGTGCTGCTGCCTGTTCCCTGTCAATTCGTTGAATGGGCAGTGCTCCAAACCCATTTTTATTGACCTCAATCCCAGTGTTTCCCAACTTCACTGTGTCCAAGTTGATCCTTCCTTCCATTAATATATTTTTTTAAATCAATTCAACATATATGTAATTTGTACCTGCAGAAATCAGACGCTTTTACGTTTTTTAGAGTTGCTTCCTTGAGAGAGCAAACCTAGGTATAAGACCTAGACTTGTTTTTTTTCATAATAAAAACTAAGAACAAAGGCAATCTGTTAATTAAATATATGCAGCAGCTTTAAAAGAAGACATAACAGCTGATGCTATAGTATCAGCATTCACTGCATCACCCACCACAAATACTTCTGTTTCAGGGGCACTACGACGCAATGAGTCAGCAATGTCGTGTCTTGCAGTCATACCCATCGCTAAGAGCACTGTATCGGCAGGAAACTCCACTCGTACGGAGGTTTGCGTGTTACTGCAAATGATAGATTTATCCGTTATCTCTTCCAGCTTGCAGTTGAGATATAAGGGAATATTTAGTTCTTTTAGCAATCCCATATATTCTCTAAATCCAGCCCTGGAGGACGCCAT
>JANKMV010000325.1 GCA_024650095.1 Bacillota bacterium
GATGAATATTCCGTCATTGTACAAAAAATTGTTGCTACAGAACTAGGCGCTACCGAGAATACTTCTTATGTGTTGTATGACATAGATGCAATCCCAACATCCCAGGATATGTTAGCGTTGGATATGAAATTTGATAAAAACGTACCCCTTCCTTCAGTGGTTACAATCCGGCTTGATGTAGAAGATTACTCTTTGGCCAATATTGCCACCATCTTAGAGGATGCACATCAAGCCTTCCTAACCAATGGCTGCATTTTTAATCAGTATGGCTTCTTTACAGAAATTAAGGGCAAGACCATGATGGTACTAGACGTAACTCCGGCTGCCATTGAAAGTGGTGAGTTGGCAAGCCTACTTGAAAATGCGACTAATAATAGTGCCAGTGGCATTACTGTGCATATTAGCGGTGACAGGTAATCTCGCATATCGTCTTATATGAGCATGCACAATAAATTGTACAAACCTAATCAAAATAAGCCATTATTATCAGATGCTTCTGATGATAATGGCTTATTTTATAAGGACTCTGCAAGCCCCTAGAAAAAAGATATATCAGAATTTTAATATATCAAGTAGAAATGCATGATACAATGATCATATAGAAATATTTTCAAGTTTTACTAATTTTTTAAAAAATGTTTCAAGTTGATTTAGGAGGTAGAAGTAGGCAGTTATAGACTGTAAAGACTAAGTACGAACGAGTAAGCATAATGGAACATTACTACTACCACCATCAAAAAAAATCGATTTGAGAGGATTGGAAATTATGATAACACGTAATAAAAAGAGGTTTTTACCATTATTACTAACACTGCTACTGGCATTAACGATTATGCCTGCTCTGGGGATGGCTGCACCATCTACTGTGAACCTTGGCACGGCCAAGAGCTTTGCCGTACTGGCTGGCTCCACCATTACTAATACCGGACCGACCACAATTGGAGGAAGTGCGGGCGGAGATGTGGGATTGCATCCAGGGGATGATCCGACAATTGCTGTTTTCCCTGGGCAGGAAGCTGTCACATTAAGTGGGACGGTGCACTTGTTTGATGCGGTGGCACAACAGGCTAAGCTAGATTTAGGTACTGCCTATAATGATGCAGCCGGTCGCACGACGGATGAAACTATATCTGGCGACCTTGGTGGACAAACATTGATTCCCGGCGTTTATACATCCGGCTCCACAATTGGGATAACGGGCACTCTCACACTCGACGCTCAGGGCGACTCCGATGCTGTGTTCATCTTTCAAGCTGCCTCTGCACTTACCGCAGCATCAGGCAGTAAGATCGAGCTCATCAATGGTGCTCAACCCTGTCGAATCTTTTGGCAGGTTGGTAGCTCCGCTACATTAAAAACAGGATCTAAATTCGTAGGGCATATATTAGCAATGGCATCCATTACCGCGGAAACCGGCGCGACGGTGCAAGGACAATTATTGGCACAGACGGGCGCGGTAACCCTAGATACCAATGTCATCACCAATGAGCTTTGCGCGGCCCCCACTCCAACGCCCACTCCAACCCCAATCCCCGTACCCCCAACGGATGATCAGCTACCTAAAACAGGAGGATTCCCTGTAGTGCCCCTGTATTTACTAGGTGCGATGATGACGGCTGGTGGAGTGTTACTGAAAAGAAAAACAAACTAAAATTGTTAATTTTTCGTAGACAATGCTGCGATAGAATACGTGATTTAAGTTTCAAGATAGGCACCAGCTAAGTTAACAATTAGGGTTACGTTAAGGCATAATTACTATAATGGAGGTTATTAATCATGATTTTACGAGAATTGCTTGACGTGGCGAGTAAAGAGAGAAGAAAGAAAAAGAGGCTAAAAACAGCACAGACGGTTGCCGTCGGTGTGGGCGTAGCCGCCACAGTTGGTGTCGCAACGGGTCTTCTCTTTGCTCCCAAAGCAGGTAAGGAAACACGAGAAGATATAAAAAAAGCAGCTGGAAATACCATTGAAACCGTTAAGGTAGCAGTACAAAAGAATGCCGAGACGGTAAAGGAATCCGCCGCTCACGCTGTGCAAGAAATTAGTAATGTGATGAAAAACATTCATGGAAAAACAGATGAAGTAAAAAAAGAGATTGAGCATAGTTGCAAAGAGGTCATTAAAGATCTTCAAGAAACTACGGAAAATATAAAAGAAGTCAAGAAACCTGTAAAGTGAGGAATGCCTAATGGTCATTCAAATTACAGTACAGGATCTAATGTATTTACTAATCAGTGCATTAGCAATTGTAAGCGGGATATTTCTCATTTCGATTCTATGGAACATTAAAAAAGTAGTAAGTAACGTACGTTCTTTGCTAGAAAACAATCACGAATCTCTTAAAAAAACGATCAAGGTTATACCAGGAATCATCGATGATGTAGAGCAAATTAGTGGTAATGTTAGAGATAGCACCGATAAGATCAGAGTTTCGTTGCCGATTATCATTCAAGAAGTTGCTTATGTTACCACGGCAGCCAAAGGTAGCATTGAAGTCGCAGGACTTGTTATGGAAAATCTAGGGTCAGGAATTAATGAAACGGTAGCGACGTACAAAATAGACTCCCCTGACTTTATTGCTAACCTCCGTATCATCGAAGAAGTAATACAAGTGGTTTATCGCACCTTCTTTGCTACCAAGTAGTTAGTAAGGCTTCTCGCACGAAGAAAGGATGATAAATATGTTATGGACAGCTTCAGTTATCCTTGTTATCTTATGGCTACTGGGAATCGTTACAGCGAATACGATGGGTGGGTTTATCCACGTTCTCTTAGTTATCGCGGTCATTGTTGTTTTACTGAGAGTAATTAAGGGTAGGTAGAGCATGTTTGTTGGCAAATCACCATGATTGTCTATGGTTTGCATGCCTATGGAATCAATCAATCTCTCAAAGTTCGGTAAACCAGCTTTCAATGAAGCCAAGATTAAATAAAGCAATAAC
>JANKMV010000326.1 GCA_024650095.1 Bacillota bacterium
GGTGATTTGTAACCATCGGCTGCGGCACAGGAGCTACGCGCTCGTTATGAGCATGTACTGGTAGATGAGTATCAAGATATCAACCCGGTTCAGGATGCCATCTTGCAGCTGGTTTCAAGGCAAGGAGAAGAAGCTCCCAACCTATTTATGGTGGGTGATGTAAAACAGAGTATCTACCGCTTTCGTTTAGGTGACCCGGGCCTTTTTCTCGCGAAGTATAGTCGTTTTGATACAGGTGGTGACAGTTTAGAGCGGAAAATCCTTTTAAGTCGTAATTTCCGTTGTCGCGCTAACGTTGTGGCTGCCGTGAATTTTCTTTTTGCTCAACTAATGTCTGCACACACTGTGGAAGTGGAATATGACGAGGAAGCGGAGTTGGTATGTGGTGCTCAATACCCGCTCCCAGAGGGGCGTACGCTGGTGAGCGAGCCCGTTGAGGTATTGCTATTAGAAAAGGGAACAGCAGGCTCTGATGCGAACCCTGTTGCGACTGAAGCGACAGAGGAAGAGGACCAAGCAGATGTAACCAGTCTAGAGCGAGAAGGCATTATTGTAGCTCAACGCATTCTCCAACTTGTAGCAAAGGAAGCAGAAGGCACACATATTTTTGATAAAGATCTCCATTATTATCGCCCTGTGAGTTTTCGGGATATTGTCATCCTTTTGCGTAGCACTACTAACCGTGCTAATCGGTTCGTGGAAATCTTGGCACGCCACAATATTCCTGCCTATGCGGACCTTTCTACCGGTTATTTTGCCGCTACTGAAGTAGAGACGATGCTGTCTTTACTGAAAGTCGTGGATAATCCCTGCCAGGATATTCCTCTGGTGGCACTACTGCGCTCACCCTTTGTGGGTTTTTCCATTGAGGATTTGGCCACCATTCGTCAGGCCGGTGACAGGCAAGGCGATTTCTGGCAGGCACTACGGATGGCGAGTGAAGCGGATTTACCTAGAATATCGCCAGCCATTCAAACGTTTCTTCACAATTTAAAACGTTGGCGTGACTTGGCACGACGAGAAAGGCTAGGTACACTCATTGCCACCTTGTATCGGGAAAGTGGTTATGCAGACTATGTGGCGGGTATGCCTGATGGTATGAAAAGACAAGCCAATCTACGTGCTCTTTTTTCCCGCGCACGCCAATTCGATCGTTTTTCGCGTCAGGGATTAGCACGCTTTTTACTTTTTATTGATCAGCTACGCACTTCGGGTGAAGATTTAGGCACGGCGCGTACACTCGGTGAAAACGAAGATGTGGTGCGTATTATGAGTATCCATAAATCTAAGGGATTGGAATTCCCCATTGTATTCCTCTGCGATTTGGGTAAAGCATTTAACTTTCAAGATCAACGCGCAGAATTATTAATGCATCGTCATTATGGTATAGCACCTCTCATTATCAATCCGGATGAAAAAATTCGCTATCCGTCTTTACCCTATTTAGCATTGCGTTTGGTAGGAGAAGCTGAAACTAGGGCAGAAGAATTGCGTATTCTTTATGTGGCGCTCACCCGAGCTCGGGAAAAACTCATTTTAGTGGGTTCTGTACAAAAATTAGCGGATAAACAGGAAGAGTGGGCACAGCTACGTACATTAGCCACCAAAAAGCTGCCAGCTTATCATGTACGGCGGGCGCGAACCTATTTAGACTGGTTGGGTAAAGCGCTGACTCGTCACCCCGACGTAAGCAACAGCACAACCGTTACTGAGTGGCAGGTTGATGATGACTCCCGCTTTCTGCTACGTTGTGTAGATAACAATCAGAATGATGATCTTTCGTCACACCAACAGCCAGATCAAGCGCAAAAAGATGCCATCTTATCCCTTTCACCCCTCCCCGATGTAACGGAGTCCGAGGTAAGTCAAACCATTCGCGACCGTCTTACCTACGTCTACCCCCATCAAAGATCCACGGTACCGGCAAAACTATCCGTTACCGAAATCAAACGTCGGTATGTCCATGCAGAAGCAGGGGAGGGTGAAGCCACTGTTTTCACGCCTACTCCCTGGCCGCGACCTTCTTTTTTGCAAAAACAGGGTCCGACTCCACTAGAAAGAGGGTTGCTCTACCATAGCTTGTTGCAGCATTTGGATTTGTTTTTGCCGTTAGATCGAAATGGCATCATCGCTCAAATGCATTCATTAGCTGCCCAAGGCATCGTAGATGCCGCCATGCTCCCCTATCTGCAACCCAACAAGATAGCAGCATTCTTTCAGTGTGAAGCTGGGCAGATCGTTCTCTCGCATAAAGAGAAGGTTTTACGCGAATGGCCGTTTACGTTTGCTCTTCCTGCGGGGGAATTATCATCCACCGCCAAGGGAGATACGGTGGTTATTCAAGGAATAATTGATCTCTTAGTTCATACCGCTGAAGGCTTTGTTATCATTGACTATAAAACGGACCGCTTACCTGCAGGAGGTCTACCTGAACTAGTGGAACGATATCGCCTACAGCTCACATATTATGCACGAGCCGTAGAAACCATTTTGCAGGAACCGATAAAGGCTACCTATCTATACGCTTTAAGCGCAGACAGTGCTGTGCGCGTGATTTAATATGACCAAAAGCTTACACTTCTTGCTCAACTCTGTTTGAAAGAGAAGTTACTATCATTGAAGCCGAATAAAACAAAAAAAATATAACGGGAGTTGAAGCCATTGTTTCGTAAAATTATTATTGCTACAGATGGTTCGGTTCGATCGAATAGGGTTGCGAAAACGGCGGGTTACCTCGCTGGCATCGGGCAAAATTGTGAAATATATGTATTATTTGTAGCACTTGAGCTTCCTCCAGAGGTATCCACCATGCTTAAGGAAGCCGATATCAGTTATACGGCCCAGATAACTGTTTCTGCCAACGCGATCCTAGCGCGTACAGTCGATGCCATGTGTCTCACAGATGAAACCATTAAAGTTCATACTGTGAGGAAATTTGGCA
>JANKMV010000327.1 GCA_024650095.1 Bacillota bacterium
ATTTGGACTTTCATAAAAGTATGGAGAGTTACTTGTGAAGCTGGCCATTGATACCGCCATTGCCGGAAGTGATTTAGAGAGACTGAACACACTGGTCATCTTTTACGTGCTCACACATTTGCTCAATTGGTTCACCTCCTTTGGACAACAATATCTAATGGCTGTGGTGGGACATAATGCCATTTATTCTTTACGCAAACAGTTATTTAACCATCTGCAACGCATGCCCTTTGGCTTTTTTGATAAACAGCCCACAGGCAAGATTATGTCCCGTGTAACCAACGATACCGAAGCACTTACGGAACTGATTTCTGGTGGTGTCTCACATGTGGTGGGTGATTCCATCTTACTGCTGGGAATTGTGGTGGTGATGCTGCGGGAAAACTGGCGTTTAGCATTGCTGACTTTTCTTACACTACCCTTATTGTTTTTTGTCGCTACATATTTTCGTAATCGTGTTCTTTATGCCTATCGAGAAGTGCGCGATAGCATTGCTAACGTTAATACTAACTTGCAAGAAAGCATTTCTGGTGTTCGGGTGACACAAGCCTTTACTCGAGAAGAGGCAAACGCCAGCCAATTCGATGGCATAAATCTTAAAAACTATCAAGCCAATATGCGTGCCATTTCACTTTTTAGCATTTTCTTGCCCTTTATTGAAGTTATCGGTGCCCTGGGCACCGCCATTGTGCTCTGGTACGGAGGCGGACAAGTAATACAGGGCTTGGTAGAAGTGGGAACCCTGTATTTGTTTCTAGATTACACGGCCCGCTTTTACGCGCCTATTCGTGACCTATCACAAGTGTATAACAGTCTGCAGTCTGCATTGGCAGCCGCTGAAAAAATCTTTGGCATTTTGGACACTCCTGCGGAACAAAACCACGCCGCAGCAGCTGTACTCCCCGCCGTGCAGGGAAATCTTGAATTTAAAGATGTTCGCTTTGCGTATGAAAAGGGACAGGATGTATTAAATGGCGTTAGCTTTGCGTTACACGCAGGGGAAACGCTAGCTGTGGTGGGTCCTACGGGTGCAGGCAAGACAACCTTAGTTAACCTGCTGTGCCGTTTCTATAACGCCACTGCGGGCCACATTTTCCTCGATGGTCACGACATTACAACGGTCTCATTGGCATCATTACGGCAACAGATGGGGCTTGTACTACAGGATACATTTTTGTTTAACGGCACCATTGCTGAAAACATATTACATGGTAATCCGCACGCCAGCGAAGAACAGGTGATTGCCGCGGCAAAAACCGTACATGCCCATCCCTTTATTGTCGCTTTACCCGAGGGCTATGACACGGTCGTACACGAACGGGGGAGTGTACTTTCCTCTGGTCAACGTCAATTAGTTGCTTTCGCACGCGCCCTACTTCGCGATCCTGCAATTCTCATCCTCGATGAGGCCACTGCCAGCGTGGATACGCGGACGGAAGTGCAGATTCAAGCGGCTCTGGAAGCGTTACTCACAGGGCGTACCTCCATTATTATTGCGCATAGACTATCTACCATTGAGTTTGCAGATAAAATCATTGTCCTAGAAGACGGACATCTTACTCAGGAAGGCAAACATAGTGATTTAGCTGCGGTGCCTGGTCTTTATCAGGAACTACTCAAGCTAACTCACTAAACACCTTTTGTATGATGACTTGCATGATTTCCCTTGCTGTGGGAGATTCTTTTTGTAGGTATAAGTTTTTAAAGGAAAATGTTGGCACTATGTGGAATTAAATTTTGGTTACCAGTATTACTAGGGGGGTAAGGATGGAAAGTATCGAACGTTTTCTAAAAGATATTTGTAAAGCACCTGGCGTTTCTGGTTACGAGCAACATGTATCACAGATTATTAAAGCCGGTATATGTAGTAACGCAGATGAAGTACGTCAAGACCGTTTAGGTAATGTAGTTTTTATGAAAAAAGGGGACGGTGAGAATCGTCCCCGAATTATGCTAGCCGCTCATATGGATGAAATCGGTTTTATGGTGACAAAAATTGAAGAGGGCGGCTTCTTGCGCTTTTCGTTTGTAGGCGGTATTGATCCTCGCACCATCATTGGTCAAGAAGTGCTCCTTTATGGTAAGGAAACACTTGAAGGTGTGATTGGTGCTAAACCGCCACACCTGACAGAAGCAACAGATCGTGCCACGGCGTATGCCACGGAAGATCTCTTCATCGATGTGGCCATGTCAGAGGAACGGGTACGGAAGTTAATCTCTGTTGGGGATATAGCCATCATTCGTCGCGATGTGATGAATTTGGTTGGTTCTTCTTTGGCGGGTAAAGCCATGGATGACCGCGCGGGCGTTGCCGTACTACTGGTTTGTCTGCAGGAACTAGAGCGTCTCTGCCATGTAGCCGATGTGTATGCTGTGGCCACAGTGCAAGAAGAAGTGGGTGTACGAGGGGCGACGACGGCAACGTACGGTATTGTTCCCGATATCGGCATTGCTGTGGACGTTACACACGGTGAGATGCCGGGTGTCCCAGAGCATGATACATGTCGTTTAGGCAAGGGCCCTGGGATCACCATTGGCCCCAATATTCATCCACACGTGGGAGAAAAGCTCATTCGCATTGCCAAAGAATACAACATTCCCTATCAGATTGAGACGGCGGCCGGACCCACAGGTACGGATGCCCGTGCTATTCAAGTCACCCGCGGTGGCATTCCCACTGGATTAGTCTCCATACCGCTGCGGTATATGCACACATCGGTGGAGCTTTTAGACATGGAAGATATAAAGCAAACAGGACGTTTGCTCGCTTACTTTATTGCTGCTGTGGATACAGCTTTTGTGGAGGAACTGCCATGTTGCTAAAACAACTATCTGAAGCTTTTGGCGTGTCTGGCGACGAATGCAATGTGCGCAATCTTATCCGGAATGAACTACAACCCTATGCAGATGAAATCAAGACAGATACACTGGGTAACTT
>JANKMV010000328.1 GCA_024650095.1 Bacillota bacterium
CAAACAATCTTTCTTACCCGGCCTACACGCATGTGTGAGCCAAAGCGAACAGATGCAAAAATCTTTACTCAACTCATAACCCGGTTGTGTGCTTTAGCACTCTACCGGGTCTCCTTTTTAATCTCCTTATTCCCTTTCTTTTGCACCAAATTGCCACCATCCAAATACATCATTGACAGGCCGGGTACCCGCCGGGTAGGGGAAGTGGCCTTACGGAGACTTTGCCGGGAAGATTTGCAGCCTGCCGGAAAATCCTTCCCGTCTCTAGTCGCAGTTAGGTCAATTCTCCGTCAGCCGGTGGGTGGCCCTCCTATCACCAATCAGCTCTTTACACAGCCTTTTTGTCCAAAAACTTAACATGTTCGGCCACAACTTCCGTCACCCAGCGCCTCTCATCATCCTTCTCATAAGACCTCACCTGCATCTTCCCCTCCACGCCGACCAAAGAACCTTTCTTTAAATACTCATGACAATTTTCAGCCAACTTCCGCCAGGCAACCACCGGCAAAAAATCGGCCTCATTTCCTCCATCCCCGCCGGCATAATTTCTATCCACCGCCACAGTAAAATTACTGACTGCCACCTCATCATCACCCACATGCTTCAATAAAGGATCCCTCGTCAGCCTGCCAATCAAAATGACCTTATTCATTTCTGAACTGCCTCCTTTCTTTCAAATCATCATTCCAGTCTTTCCGCATAGGCTTGATCACCTCAGCTCCCGCAAACAACTCATCAAACGCCTCCCCTTCCGGTCCATTATCGACACAAAGCACAGCTTTAACTTTGTACCGGCTTAAATAGTACCCCACAACAGACGCCTTCAAACCAGCCATAGACACAAAAAAAGCATTGTCCAGCTCGGGACAACCCTCTTTCAACTGCATTAAGCTTAATAAATCAATGGCACTCTCAAAAAAATATGCTCTGTCGGGGTTACCCTTTTTAATAACAAACCCCCTAGCATATTTAGAATTCTCCGCCACCCCCTTAAATCTAACCCTGTCCAAAGTGCCCACAATCTCAGCACCGATAGCTTCTCCATCTTCCATCCAGACAAACACGCAATTACCCCTCTCATCCTGATAAAGCAGTTTCTCTTTTACTAGCGGCACGATAAGCTTTTTATCAATACATCGTGTTTTGCGTAGATAGGCATATACTTTTCTTAAGTCACATCCCTTGGGCGGCAAATTAACCAATCGGTCCTCTGCCAACACATCAAGTCCTGTTGCCACTTCCGCAGTCGGTAGCCCTGTTAATTCAGCCACTGCTTCCTTAAACCCCAACCCAAAAACTTTTACCAGGCAGTCAACGCTGTTCCCTTTCTCTCCCGTACCAAACTGACAAAACATATTATCCTTAATGATTAACCCTTGGTGGCCTACAACCCGATAATGTCCCTTACATCCCTCCCTCCTTAACTCAAAACCTTTCTGCTCAAAGTAAGCCTTAAGATCAGCCTGCCTGCCTTGCTTTATCATTGTTTTATTTATCATCCGCACCGGCGACTCTAGCCATATTAACCCTACAAGCACACTCATATGCGGTATCTTCGGTAATCAGCCACCCTTCACCGCCGCAACGAGGACAATTTGGATCTGCTCTTTTACCCCTCAACACCTTGGGCTGAGCTTGAGTCCAATCCTCTTTCATGGCAGCAATGAAAAATCGTAAGGGGCTTTTTACCGTTTCAAGATTTGCCCGAAGCAGATCCAGTTTTTCAAGGACATACTTCTCCACGGATGCCGGGTCTTCAAAACAAACTGCACGGCAGCTTTTAATCAGGTTATACAGAAATAGTGGGCGCAAGTCATCATTGCCGCTGATTTCTTTGTATCTGCCCACCAGCTTATCTATCAGCATCTCTTCTCTTTCCACCCCGGCAGCTTTATCTTTAACCTCTACTTCAGAAACATCATCATCCCGCCACTGCGGTTGTTGTTGTTCTCTGGTATTCTCTGTAGTAGTCTCTGGTAACGGTCGGCTCATATTGACCCCTTGCATTGGTTCAGTTTGACCCGATGCATTAGTCCATTTTGACCCTCCCATAGGTTCATCCCCTTCCTCTTTATTAGCAAAGGGGGTTGGGCCACCCATTGGTTCATTTTGACCCAATGGTCTGTCCACTGCATTCAGGCACTCAGATACATCGCTCTGATTATGGTCATAAACATCATCAGTTGACAGTTCATTGATTTTCTTATAATTAATGCTGTACCAAACAGTCCTGTCCTGGGGCAATTGATTATAGTTAGCTGTCGTAATGAGATCCAGCTTTTTTAGACTTTGCAAGGATCGTTTAATTGTGCTTATACTCCACCAAGGAAACTGCTTTTGCCAATCGTTATATGTATTGTAAACCCACTTCTTCCCGTCATAAACGTTAGTACTCTTATTAATCCAATAATTTAGCTGCTGAAGAATGATGGCTTCATTCAGACCAATTTTGCATGCAAGTTCCGGCAGGACAACTAAGGGTTGCTCGTTTAATAATAACTTACCCAGTATTCACACCCCCCACATTGTGGTAAAAAAAAAGAAACCCCCGAAGGGATTTAATACCAGTCAAACATCAGCACACTGCTATATCTTAATCTGGGTTTTCAAATCTTTTTACATTATTGCACAGATTCTGAACTTCTTCACAAATTGTTTTCATCAAATTATCAATAACATCAATACAATAAACACAGAACCCTTTTTCCAACCTGATAGTGCCATTAGACTCCGATAAGCCCGATTGTTCTTCGATAAAAACCAGTAATTTATTTAACCTGTTATAATTATCAATAAAGCCATCGTGATGCACCAAAACATTCCTTACATCATAAATACTCTGAATCTGTTTCCATTCTGCCCTACTAGGCCTTTTAAAGCCAGCAAACGTATTTAAAAACAATTCAGATCTTTCAAATACATTACCTC
>JANKMV010000329.1 GCA_024650095.1 Bacillota bacterium
CTGAAGAAGTGCTAGGCCTTGTGGCCGAACACGGTGTGGAGGATACGGCCCGTCGCAATATAATTACTCTGACTCAATTGGCTTGCGGTTCCTTTTTCTTCATTCTGCGTATCTTTATATTTATTGATCTTTTTCAAGAAAAAATCTTTTTTATTATTTGGGATAAATACCGTTGAACTAATTACCCCTTCATCATCTTTCTTAATATTACATAGCCGTACATGTTGTGTAATATTTTCTAAGCTTTTCGTTAGAAGGTCATAGCCTTCTTTCCCTTTTATTTCAAGATAAACTCCATTTCTTGTACTCGCTGATACAACATTTACTTCCTCCGCCTGTTTAACTGCCAGTTCCCATGCACTGTTAAATTGTGTCTGAAGATAGCTCGCATGATTATCCCTACTTTCCCTTCTAGGAAAATTAGGCTTTGATCCTGGGGTACTTATTGGTTTATAGTCTACATTGCCTGCTTTTTTTTCAATATATAAATTACTTAATTTCCTTTCTAACATATTAAGCCCCCTTATACTTGTAGAAGTCTTTCCTATCTTGGAGGTAGGCTAGAAGAATATCTTTTGTAATTTCTTCTTCCTCTAGAATAGAAAACTTAACTGAGTCCTCGCAGGCCCTAACTATGTCAGCATGATTTAGTCCTTTTGCCTTCAAATACACTTCTTCAGAAAACACCTCAGTAGCAGCGTTATCCTTAAGTTTCATTTTGAGCAATTTTTTAATTTGAGTTATATCCGGCATTGTGTATTCTATTACGTCATCAAATCTTCTAAACAAAGCTTTATCTAGTAAGTTCGGATTATTAGTAGCCGCTACAATGATACTGTATGAATCATCATCTTCGAGATTTTGTAAAAACGAGTTCAGGATTCTTCTCATCTCTCCAACATCGTTATCCAAACTCCGATCGGATCCAATAGCATCAAATTCATCAAATAAGTAAACTGCTCTAATTTCATGAATTTGTTCAAATACTTGCCGTAACTTTACACTTGTTTCTCCCATATACTTTGTGATAAGCCTATCGATTTGAATAACAAATAGTGATAAGTTTAATTCATTCGCAATAACAGAAGCTGTCATTGTCTTCCCTGTTCCCGGGTTCCCCGCTAGTAAAATCTTTGAACGGTTTTTTAAGCCGTTTTTCCTTAAAATACCTATCTTCTTATACTCTTTCAAAATCCTATTTATTTTAATCTCCAATTCTTCTGGCACAACTAAATCTGACAATGTGGCATCAATACATTTCTGCTCTAGCATATCAAGTTTGTTGTTTAAGCGTACAATTTTATTTTTGCTCAAATACTTGGGGTTTTGTGCTATTTCTTTAATTTCTCGTGCACTAGCGGTATGGCCTACTTTTGCTTCGTGTGCTGCGATTTGCAATACTATCGTTCTAAATTTTTCATTGTTATTCTCGAAGTGTGCCCTAATTAAGGCCTTCAGTTGTTCTACTGTTGCCATACCTCTCACCCACTTCCTATTTATAGTTTTAGCTGTCTATCTATAAAAAAAGGCACATACCTAGTGCACGTGCCTCTACATTATATAGGGTTCAGGAACGTGACCCTACGCATTTAAGTTATGTACTTTATTATATTATTATATCTATTCTTTCTTGAATTTGTCAATTAGTCATTTTCCCAAGTTGAAACCAAAATTATTAAAGCATTTAGTGTAATTGAGATTAATCTCCCGCATTTTTTCACACCTCTTTTAACCAAACATATGTTCTGTTTACCCATATTGTACCAATTACCACTCCAAATTGCAACACTAAATAAACACATAGTTCGATTTTCGAGATAAAAAAAGTTGAAATCATCAACTTATCTTCTTTAATCTGCCATGACCCCCTGTGTTAGGATTGTTGTCATAGGGCTCCAGGATTTCACAGATTCTCTTTTCTATCTTTGCAGCAAATTTCTTTCTTTTTAACAAACTCCATACCGGTTCGTGTGAGGATATCGTCCCAAAGCGTTCAATATTGCGGTATACAACTGATTGCTTCGACAGCTTTGTTTGAAAGGCTTGCGAATTCTATTTCAGTCTGGTATTAATTCAGGCCAAACTAGTTAAGCGACAACTTTATTCTGATTTTATTTATTTCAAGATTACTCTAAGGGATTGTTCATTTTCCGGCATGTTTTGATAATGAAATGCCATTGAATCATCCTCCCTCAACCATAAACGGGACTGTATTAATCAGCATTATATTATAATTCAGTTTTTTTATCAGTCCCTTGCCGGAAACCTTGCTGCCTTTGCGAACGGAGTGAGCTTGCTAGTTCAGCACCATGATACCTCTAGTTGCTTGCAGGCATGGCTTTTTATAAATAAATATAAGTTGAAAGAGCGAACACTTGTTTGGTATAATAGAGACATAAATTTCAAATGGGGTGAAGACATGACTAATGAAACTATACCCTCGGAACTGGAGTTTTATCATTACTCTACAACTGAACCAGGGAGCACTACCTGGGGCTCAGAATATATTAGAGAGAGTTTTGATCGGACCACTCCTATGGCTGACAGGTTACTGCAGAAAAAACTTAACAACTTGAATTTATGGCTAACGCAAAACAATGCACCACAATACATCAGAGAAGCGGTTTTAAAAGAGATACTGGATTGTAAATATAGACTATCGTTGGGTATAAGGAGAGTACCTTATCCAGTAGAACACAATCCAACAACGCCATCGGGTTGTTGTAACCAAGTAGAAAAACAAGCGCCGGAAAAAACAACGGAGCAGCTCATTCCTGGACTAGATGGTAATCTGTTAACATCACAATTCATTTTATCGTTAGGCGAATGGCAAGTTGAAATAGGTAGCAAGCTTTACTTTACATTTGGTGAATGGCCACGCCACGTAGCATTAAGGTGCACTTTTACTGACAAACTCGCCG
>JANKMV010000032.1 GCA_024650095.1 Bacillota bacterium
GGGCTTGAACAGCCTTCTAGCAGAAATGAAATTCCTCTTACAGTTCTGATTCCAGCTTTTATTATTAGTGAACTAAAAACAGCTTTTCAAATGGGGTTTATGCTTTTTATTCCCTTTTTAATTGTTGATATGGTCGTTGCATCAACGCTAATGTCAATGGGTATGTTTATGCTCCCCCCAGTAATGATTTCGTTACCGTTTAAAATACTATTGTTTATTTTAGTTGATGGTTGGCACTTGGTCATAAAGTCACTCGTGGAGAGTTTTGGTTGAGGAGGTGGGTTAAATGACTGAGAATTTTGTGTTGAGTCTAGCGCGCGATGCCATTTATACCATGCTCCTTGTCGCCGCGCCGGTTCTCGCTGTAAGCATGACGGTGGGTCTTCTTGTCAGTATCTTTCAGGCGACTACACAGATTCAAGAGCCCACATTAACTTTCGTGCCGAAGATTGTTGCAGTGTTTTTAACAATTCTTATCTTTGGGTCATGGATGCTAAATTTATTAATCACTTTTGCAATGAACATGTTTAGTTATATGTCCACCATTGTTCGTTAGGCAGGCGGTCTACTATGTCAGAAATCTTATGGTATAACTTTCTTTTTATCGTCGCTAGAATCGCTAGTTTTTTTGTAACCCTACCAATAACTAGCTATCGGGGTGTACCCAATATTGTTAAAGTTTTCTTTGCTTTGGTTTTTTCTTATCTCATTTTCCTCAGTCGTGATTTTTCCTATTTGTCAGTTAATTCATATACAAGTATTCGTTTATTTCTCCTCCTAGGAGGAGAAATAATTACAGGCTTGGTGCTGGGATTTGTGGTTCTCCTGTTTTTTTCAGTTTTTCGTATGGCGGGTCAGTTTGCAGATGTAAAAATTGGTCTGTCTATGGCTAGTATATTTGACCCACAGTTTGCTGGGTCAGTAACGTTAATCGGACAGTTTTATTATCTTCTAACCATTATTATTTACTTCGCTTTAAACGGTCACCACCACCTGTTTCTTGCAATTAATCAGAGTTTTGAAATAATGCCTATTGGTGGGTCTGCTTTAACTGATATTACCATTCGGCTCGTGTTTGATTCTTTCTACTACATTTGGCTGATGGCTTTTCAAATCGCGGCACCAGTAGTAGCAGCGATTTTGATAACAGATATATCTCTTGGCCTGATCTCAAAGACGGTACCTCAACTTCAGGTTTTTATGGTGGGACTACCGTTAAAATTTTTCATTGGTCTTCTTGTCCTTTACCTGACTCTACCCTACTTAGCACTAATGATGGAAGGCGTTTTTGACAGGCTCTACGTTGATTTATTAAGAATTATGGAGAGTATGGTATGAGTAATGGACAGTTTGGGGAAAAGACAGAGCAGGCAACGCCACAGCGCCTGCGAGAAGCCAGAAGAAAAGGGCAAATTGTTAAAAGTACTGATCTTAGTTCGGCAATATCTTTATTGGCGGTTGCCTTTCTCTTCATCTTGTTTGGTAATATTCTTTTTCAATGGGTGGAGGAGATGGTTGCACTTTCTTTGGGAGAGAACTTGTTGTTTGTGGTGACAGACACAAACTTGCTACCACTGATGCTTCAAGCAGGGTCTTCTTATTTTAAAATTATGGCGCTTATTTTTATCACAGTTCTTTCATCCGGCTTGGCGATTAATTATGCACAGGTGGGCTTTATCTTCTCCGGCGAAAAGCTATCCCCTTCTTTAGAAAAGCTCAATCCCTTGGAGGGATTTAAAAAAATTGCCTCTCGCCGGGCCATGTTTGAACTGGCGAAAGCTGTTTTTAAAATCACTCTAGTAGGAATAATCGCGTATGGTTTCTTTATGTCCCGCTTTGAAAGTTTTCTTATGTATATGTTTTTGGCTCCCGACTCCTTTTTTACAGGTTTTAGCGGCGAAGTTCTTAATCTGAGCTTACGGGTCGCAGTAGTTTTTTTAATGCTAGCGCTTCTTGACTATGTATACCAGCGGCATGAGCATCTTAAAAACTTGCGTATGACAAAACAGGAAGTAAAAGAAGAATATAAACAGATGGAAGGGGACCCGCTAATTAAAGGTAAGTTGCGGGATAAGCAGAGAAGCATCGCTTCGCAACGTATGATGCAGGAAGTCCCTAATGCGACTGTGATTGTAACAAACCCCACAGAGTTGGCGGTGGCATTAAAGTATACTGCCGATGATATTCCCATACCGATTGTGGTAGCGAAAGGATCAGGTCTCGTTGCCGCTCGCATTCGGGAGAAAGCGAAAGAGAATGATGTACCAATTTTGGAAAATAAGCCTGTAGCCAGAATGTTATATGAACAGGTTGAAATAGGTCAGGTTATATCCGTTGATTTGTATCAATCCGTAGCAGAGATACTGGCATTGGTTTATGAGATCAATAGAGAGCGGGGAGGACGGGTCTAAACGATGGCATTGTTTACAAAAAACCCATTATTTAAACGCCTAATGCAATACAGCGACACGGTGATTGCACTGGCCATTGTTGGAATCATTTTTATTATTATTGTACCGATCCCAGCTATTCTGCTCGATATCCTTTTTACTCTAAGCATCGGCTTTGCTCTTGTGATTCTGCTCTTAACGATCTTCACCACAGAAACGTTACAGTTATCAGTATTTCCATCCCTATTGTTAGTATCTACCTTGTTTAGGTTATCTTTAAATGTTTCATCCACTCGCCTTATTCTGAGAGATGCCTCTGCTGGGGAAATTATTAATGCCTTTGGTAATTTTGTCGTCGGAGGGAATTATATCGTTGGTTTTATTATCTTTATCATTATCACGGTTATTCAGTTTGTAGTTATAACGAATGGGGCTGGTCGGGTTGCGGAAGTAACCGCCCGTTTTACCCTAGATGCTATGCCGGGAAAACAAATGAGTATCGATGCAGATTTTAATGCCGGCCTGATTGACGATAACATGGCTAGAGACCGACGCATTACACTGCAGCAGGAAGCTGATTTTTATGGTTCTATGGATGGTGCAAGTAAGTTTGTTAAAGGGGATGCCATTGCGGGCTTAATTATTGTTCTGGTAAATCTCGTAGGTGGTCTAGCCATAGGTGTCATTCAACTAGGTCTTCCTATTGAACAGGCCGTTCGGGAGTATACACTGCTTACTGTAGGTGATGGTCTGGTCGGTCAGATTCCTGCGATTCTTATTTCTACTGCTTCGGGGATACTTGTCACTCGCTCAACAAACCATAGTAACTTAGGTCAGGATTTATCGAAGCAGCTTTTAGGGTTTCCAAAAGTGATAGCTATGTCTGCGGGGATTATTCTAATCTTGGGCTTGGTACCGGGTTTGCCTTTCTGGCCATTTTTTATTATGGCGGCTGGTGCTGGCTTTGGTTCATACCTTTTACTGCAGGACGAAAAAGACAAGCATGCGGAAGAAGTGTCTGACAATATCAGTGGTACAGTGCGTTTGGAGCCGGAAAACTTTCATACCCTTGCCAGTGTTGATTTGCTCGGGATTGAATTGGGGTATAACCTTTTGCGACTTACAGAAAAAGAAGTAGGTGGAGATCTGCTGGAACGGATTACCGCATTCCGTCGTCAGTTTGTCCTAGATACGGGGCTTGTCATACAGCCGATTCGTGTCAGAGATAATTTGCAGCTTTCACCAAATAGATATGTCCTTAAGCTCAAAGGGAATGTACTTGCCACAAGCGAATTGCAAATCGGTCGTTACTTGGCGATGAATCCTGGAGGAATAGCTGACGAGATCGAGGGTATTCCCACGAAGGAGCCTACATTTGGTCTGGATGCTCTGTGGATAGAACGAGATTTTAAAGATGAAGCAGAAATGTCAGGTTATACTGTGGTGGATGAAATTACAGTTTTAACGACTCACTTGACGGAAGTGGTGAAAAGCCATGCACATGAGCTGCTTGGTCGGCAAGAGGTTAAGTTACTTATTGACAATGTCAGGCAAAACCAGCCTGCGGTTGTTGATGAACTCATTCCAAATATGCTGTCCATTGGGGAGGTGCAAAAAGTTCTCCAGAACCTCCTACGAGAGAAGATACCCATCCGAGATACGGTTACCATTCTGGAAGCATTGGCGGATCATGCCTCTGGAAGTAAAGATATAGACTATCTAACTGAAATGGTTCGACAATCTATGTCGCGAACAATCTGCAATTTGTTTGCGGGTGAAGATAATAAGCTCTATGTCCTTACATTGGATTCTGTATTAGAACAGGAAATCGCGGAATCCTTACAACATACCCCGCAAGGTACATACCCGGTTTTAGATCCTAGCTCGACAAACAAAATCTTTCAGAACATGGTCTCCCAAGTTGAGCATATGACGATGAAGGGTAGAGAGCCAATCGCACTGGTATCTCCCCGTATCCGGCTACCTTTACGGAGGCTGTTGGAAAGGTCCCTCCCTCAAATAACGCTCTTGTCTTTTAATGAAATTATTCCAGGTGTGCAAGTTGAAGCAGTAGGAGTGGTTGCGCTATGAAGATAAAAAGATATTGGGTTTCTACTATGGCTGAAGGTTTGGCTCAAATTAAAAGAGAGATGGGACCGAATGCTGTTATTATTGAAAGTAAGAAAAGAAGACAGCGAGGGTTTCTGGGTTTTTTTCTCCCCAGAACACTGGAAATAACGGCAGCTATTGATGAAGATGATATAAAGGTAGTGGAGGAAAAAAAGGCACAAAGTGTAAATAACGGTCTCAGTGATGAGCTTGGGCAAATCAGAATGATGATGGAGAAAATTCTCTCCCACCAGAAGGTTATTGTCCCGAAAAGTGACAGCGTTTTTAACTACTGGCTAGACAGGCTAGTGAAGAATGATGTTGCCCCAGAGTATGCGACGGAAATTCTCAAAGCGATCCAGACGGCGGCTGAGGGGAAAACCCTTACTCCTGAAGTCATGGAAGCTCTTCTATTAAGCAGTATTAGCAAAGCGATTCGCACGAATAGTTTGCCAAATCAAGCAAAGTACATCACTTTTGTTGGTACCACCGGGGTGGGTAAAACTACAACATTGGTTAAAATGGCGGCTAACTTTGCTTTTCAACAAGGGAAAAAGACTGCAATTATCACTGTGGATACCTATCGATTAGGTGCGGTAGAACAACTCAAGTCTTATACCGAGATAACGGGAATTCCCCTAGATGTGGTCTACAATCTCACTGAAATGAAAAGTGCTGTGGAAAAATATCAAAACTTTGATATCATCCTCATTGATACAGCCGGGCGAAGTGCCAAAAATTTTTTACATATTGCCGAAACAGCACAGTATATCAATTGTGTTCCAGACGGGAATGTATTTTTGGTTATTAGTAGTACGACGAAAATGCGAGATATCTATAAAATAACGCAGGCTTTTAAACAACTAAACTATACCAGTCTGGTTATGACGAAGTTAGATGAAACTGAAACCTATGGAACGATATTGAACGTATGCGTGCTAACATCACTGCCCATTACTTATGTTACAGCAGGCCAGAATGTGCCTGAGGATATCCAGCCTGCCGATGTGATTCTCCTGGCAGAGATGGTTTTGGGAGATGATTAAAATGGTCAATCAAGCTGAGAAATTGACAGCGTTTAAGAAAAACGCACATAGCAAGAATCTTGCGCAAAAGGTGCGGGTCATTACCATTACTAGCGGCAAAGGTGGTGTAGGTAAATCCAACATCACCGTAAACCTAGCTTTGGCTTTGGCTAAAATGGGTAATAGTGTCTGTATTTTTGATGCCGATTTTGGTTTGGCTAATGTTGATATTCTTATGGGTCTTGTACCTAAGTACAATATGCATCACGTGATCAGTGGCGATAAAAAACTGGCAGATATACTTGTGGAGGGGCCTCTAGGGATTCATATTGTGCCTGGAAGTTCTGGTTTACTTGATATGGCCAATTTAAACGGCCCCCAGCGACAGCAACTTCTGAAACAATTGCTAGAGCTGGAAAGGACCACTGACATCATCTTAATTGATACGGGTGCAGGAATATCAAAGCTATTGTTGGGCTTAATTTCCGCAGCCCATGATGTGATTCTTATTACAAATCCTGAGCCCACGGCAATGACTGATGCCTACGGTGTAGCAAAAATTATTGGCAAGTATAAACTGCACAATCAGGTCAAGCTTATTGTTAATCAGGTAAAAAATATGCAGGAAGGTGAGGCGGTGGCTGAACGATTCTCACAGGTAGCGGATAATTATCTTTCATTATCTGTGGATTATTTGGGCTACATTTCCAATGATAGCCTAGTTGCCCGCTCAGTCCGGGATCAGCAACCGTTTCTCATTGGATATCCGAAAAGTAAGGCCTCCGTATGTGTAGAAAGAATTGCAAGTCAGCTGGTTGAACCATACGGTCTAGAAGTACATCGGGATAGTGGTATGAGCAATTTTTTTAGCAAAATAGCAAAAATATTTTCATGAGGTTGGTGTTAAATTTGACGAATAAGCCATCCTTACAAATTAATCGAAAGATAGAGATTTGCTTTGCCGGTAAGGAAGATTGGCATAAAACGACTATTTTGGATATGAATAGTCATACTATTTTTGTTGGTGCACCGACGTTTAAAGGGAAGCCCATTATCCCTCAGGTTGGAGACCAAGTAAGCGGGAGAATCATTGCCCAAGATGCTGTTTATCGTTTTGATTCAACTTTTTTAAATATTAAGGTTGAGGGCAAAGTGCCCTTACTTATGCTAAATAAACCGCTTACTTATATTCGTAAGCAGAGGCGCAATTATTACCGCCATCCTGTCGTATTAGATATTGAAATTGCTGTATCTCAAGAGGATGGTTTAAATCCAATGCACACAGCGAACCAGAGCTGGATACCTGTAAAGTCTTTGGACATAGGTGGAGGGGGGATAAGACTCGTTTCGCCTGTGAAATTATTGAAGGATAAAAACTATAAAGTAAGGATTTGTTTCGGCTCTTCCGGTAACAAAAATATGGATATCATTTTACTTACCGCTCAGGTTACCCGCGAAGAGGCATTCTTAACAGGTCATGATAAGTATATCTATGGTGTGACCTTTATCAATATAGTAGAAGCCCAAAGGGATCGAATTATAAATTTTATCTTTAATTTAAATAGGAGAAAACCATTGTAAGGGGGGAGATGGGTTGTCGCAAACCTATGCTACGCAAGGTGCAACCAGGGATGAAATGATAGAAAAATTTCTTCCAATGGTCAACCGTATAGCTAACCGCCTAGCTATTGGTCTGCCAGCACATGTTGATAGAGGCGACTTGGTCAGCAGCGGTGTCATGGGACTCTTGGATGCCTTGGAGAAATATGACACCTCAAAAGGGTCGATAAAGAATTATGTTCCATTACGAGTTAAGGGGGCAATGATTGATGAGTTGAGAAAAATGAGTTGGCTGCCTCGTAGTCTACTGTCCAAAATCAGGCAAGTTGAAAAGAGTTACTCTCTTCTGAGCGCTACGCTGGGTCGGGTGCCCAGTGAAGAAGAGCTAGCTTCGCATTTAAATGTTAGCCGGAAGGAAATGGGTATGCTCCTTGCTCAAATTAACACGAAAACGCTTGTCCATCTTGAGGAGTATCTCTTCTCTGGCGATGAAAATTCCGTGAAAGTTGGGGATTATATTTATGATCATAGCGAATGGGTTAATCCGGAAGCCAATTTATTAAAAAAAGAACAGCAAAGCAGATTGGCCGAAGCCGTTGACACTTTGCCGGAAAGAGAACAGCTTATCTTGCACATGTATTACAAAGATGAATTAACATTAAAAGAAATAGGGGAGATTTTAGAGATTTCTGAATCTCGTGTTTCTCAGGTCCATAGTAAAATTATGGTCACTTTACGTCACAAGCTTAGGGAGGCATAATGGTCTATTTTATCTTAGTTTTCGGTGTATTTTTGTCTCTTTATGCTTTCTTTGCTATGGATCGTGAAAGCAAACAGAAGGGTCGATTGTCAACTGAGCCCTTACCTCCCTTTCAGGATGCTTTCCCCGAAGATACACAACCATCAGTTGATGGAAGCATGCTATATGTACTCAAGGAAAGTGTTGAAGAACAGTTGGCTGAATTGAAAAAACAAAAAGAAACAATAACGTTCTTGATGATGCGGGTTGAGGGAATGATGAAGACGCAAAATACTAAGGAATCTGAAATGGAAATAAATACTATGCATAAGGATCAAGATCACGCTCTCTCCGAAAAAGATCTGGAAAGGACCCGTCTACACAATGAAATCTATGCACTATATGATCAAGGAATGGCTGTGGATGAAATTTCCAAACAAGTTAGCAAAGGGAAGGGTGAGGTAAAATTAATTTTGAATTTAAGAAATTAACAATATTTCGTGATTCTAGATTTGTATTGGGAATCGGCTTGGGCTTGACGGTTGCCTCATTACTCATAATTTTAAGTAGCCCTGAAGAAATGAGCCATTTTCAAATTGAGCAAAAAGCAAGAGAAATGGGAATGGTGTACAAAAACGATATATTGATTATTAGGGATGAAGTAAATGATGAGGGCGCTGTATCCGGGGAACCCACTGGGAGCATCAATGAAACGACGAATCAATCAGGGGATTAACAAAAGACGCAGTAAAGGAGGTTTGATTGTATGATCAGAGGACTGTTCGCTTCAGCTAGGGGTATGGATGTAGAGCTAAAAAAACAGGAAGTCATCAGTAATAATTTAGCAAACAGCAATACCACAGGGTTTAAGAAAGACGTGGTATTGGTCCGGAGCTTTTCGGATGAACTGCTTACCATTATGAACAAGGGGACATCCCTGTCACTAGGAGCCTTATCTGAAAGCCCACTAATACAGTCGATTGAGACAGCCTTTAGCCCAGGTACATTGAATGATACTGGCAGATCTTTGGATTTGGCCATAACGGGTGATGCATTTTTTACGTTGCAGACACCACAGGGGATTCGATATACGAAGGATGGTACTTTTTGTTTAGACCGGGATGGATTTTTGGTATCCAGTGATGGTTATCGTGTTTTGGACATAGATGGGGTCCCCCTTCAAATTTTGACCGACAATGTTGCTGTAGATGAAGACGGGGGAATTTGGCGCATGGATGATCAACAAAGTCAGTTTGTGGGAAGAATTAGCTTATCCGTTTTTTTGCCAGATGATATCAGATCTTTAGAAAAAAGGGGGCAGAATCTTTTTGAGGCTGTAGATTCTACACCGGTATCACAGGGTGTAGGTCAAGTCAGGCAGGGTGTGCTTGAAATGGCAAATTTGGAGATTATTCAGGAAATGGTTAATATGCTGAGCGTTACGCGCATTTATGAGGCAAATCAAAAATCATTACAAGCCCATGATGAAATTCTGGGAAAGAGTGTTAATGAAGTAGGAAGATTGCGCTAGGAGGGCTATCAATGATTACAAAATTGTGGAGCAGTGCATCGGGAATGTTGGCACAATCCTTTCGAATTGACACCATTGCAAATAATATTGCCAATGTCAACACGACTGGTTACAAAAAGGTAGACGTGCAGTTTCAGGACCTATTGTACAATTCTATTAAAACAACCGGGAACCCAGTAGAGTTAGGGGCAGAAAATGCTATGCAAGTGGGGCAGGGTGTAAAGCCGGCGGGTAGCAAAGCTTATTTCCTTCAGGGTGTTCCAAGAGAAACAGGCAGGGAATTGGATTTGGCAATACAGGGTGATGGTTTTTTTCGCGTATTTCACCCGGATGGTCAGCACAGATATACACGAGCGGGAAACTTTAATCTTGACGCAGACGGTCACGTAGTAACAGATGATGGTTATAGGGTGGATCTGCTTCCCCAGGAACTATTGCAAATAAAATTTACCAGTATCATTGTCGATCGTGATGGTATGGTACGTTTGTTTAATGAAACCGGCGAACTCATGGAGGAGGGTGCAGTAGAAATATTCAAGTTTCAAAACGTGGAGGGCTTGGAGGCTAAAGGAAGAAACCTTTGGTTGTCTACGGAAAACTCAGGGCAACCCATTGCTGGTAGGCCCGGGGATGCGGGTTTTGGTACTATATCGCAAAAGTTTCTTGAGCAATCAAATGTGAACATGACTGAAGAAATGACTCGTCTTATTATGGCCCAGCGTTCTTTTGAAGTAAGTTCACGCGCAGTCAGGACAGCGGATGAGATGTGGGCGCTTGCCAATCAAATCCGCAAGTAGGAGATCGTTGAACACAAACAAGAGGGAGTATGAAAGAAATGAAAGTAAATAACGTAATGCTTGGAACATACCAACCTTCGGTTTTAGCTCCAAAAATAAATAAGACTGATCAGGAAATAAAAGCGAATCAGGAATTCACAGCAATACTCTATGAAAAAATGCTAACAAGCATTATGAAGCCAAATACCGGACAAGGAATGTCACATGAGGATTTAGCATGGCAAGTTTTGATTAAAGAGATAGCCAGTGAAATGTCAACAGCGCCCAAATCATTGGCGGTGGATTTATTTTCGCAGAAAGGAAAAAAGAGCTAAATTCGCTCTCTTCTCTATAAGAAACAGGAAATATTTTGATTATATAAAGGGATGAGCAATACTTGTCGATGAATATAGTGTGTCCTAATAATTAGTTATTGCGATTCCAGCTCCTTGTTTTGTTGAAACTTTGACTTTCCTTCGAGGAACCGTGAAGCGAAAGCTTTCCTTCCCCACAGTAACTACAGTATTTTCATATACTTGTCCAATGTAGATTATCTGTCCGGTGGGGACAATAATATCTGTCCGAATCGCAGCGTCTGACCCGACTCTATATATTTTCACATTCTTTTCGGCCTTAATGGTGCCACCGCGGGCAACACCGCGTATCTCAATATTCCCCTGAGAAATGATATCTGTATGAAAACAACCCTGTCCACTAATAATGATGTTACCACTAGCATCTAGCGTGGAGTTTTGGCAATACAAAACGGAAATATTGCTCTGGGCATCAGATATTAATGTAAGTTTGTTTTTAACAACTCCGGTTGATCGTAAAAGGGCAACCGCATTGTCTATTTTTTGGTAGGGAAGCCGACTAAAGTCATCGAGTTGTTGCTTAAGGGCGATGATAGAAAATATTGTGTCCTGATCAAGGTCATATTTAGCATTAATAGTCAGACATATACCTAACTCTTCCATTTGAGGTAGTAAGTTTTTAAATTTTTTCTCTACTAAAAGATCCAAAATATAGCCAAAACGCGCATTTTTGTAGCTAGGCATTTTTATGACTTGTTGAAAACTTTTTAATATTTCAGCTAATGTTGATTCTAATCTTACGAGTTTTGGATACGCTCTCAAAGCATAGGACTGAGACAAACCTGCAAATAATTTGCTGTTAATAACATTGTTTTTTACAATAACTGATCCTTTTGCTTTAACCAGTGCTCCAGTTACACTTTCTAATATGGTAATATCCTTGGCTGAGAAGACCTCCATTGATTCTGATACTTTACCATTGACTTGAATGTTTCCTCTAAAATTGATGTGTCCAGAGGTTATATTAACATCACCATTTAGAATGTAGGTAGGTTCAACACTGACAGAATATCCTTGCTGTTCCTTCACCATAATGGGTTGACCAAGAACAGCTGAATAAACCTCCAAACCATTTTCACTGAGGTATGTATTTTTACGGGCTGATAATACGATGTCTTTTACTGGGGGGGGATAGAGAACATCTCCGGTTACTGCTTTTCCCACTTTTCCAGGATTCGCAGGATTTTTTTTTGCGAGAAGGATGTCTTTATCAACAGCTGGGATGTCTCCTTTATGACGATAATCAATATTTAGAATTGAGTCTTCATCTCGTGTATGAGTTTCGATTTTTGGAAAGAAAAATTCAAAACTGGCATCTTCGCCCGGTTGAGGAGCTAGCCCTTTGGCAATAATGGTTTCTTCACCGTTTGTACTGAGCAATGCTAGCTTTATTGCACCATGGTCAATACCATAATCGACACCTATTTTATGCAGTAAATCATAGACCTGATCTAAATTATTGACTTCTTCAACTGCGAGCGTTTGTTCAATTTCAGGGATGAGGATCCCTACTTCTAGAGAGTCAAGTGTGGGGTTGAGAGCGACGATCATTTTTCCTAGTATTAGTGTAGCAGTGAGTCC
>JANKMV010000330.1 GCA_024650095.1 Bacillota bacterium
GACCTGAATAGACTGCACTAGTAAATAAACAGGGAGGGGAAACATGAAAAAGAAAGTAGCTGTGCTATACGGTGGCCGCTCTGGAGAACATGAAGTATCACTACGTTCTGCAACCGCAGTCATTGATGGATTGAAAAGTCTGCAGGATATTGAGGTTTTACCTATTTTCGTTACACAGGAAGGCTCTTGGGAATTAAATGGTAGTCGCGTAACCGTTTTACCTGATCCTATTGTGAGTGGCCTATATTTTCTCGATGGAGCACGCACGGGCCTTACTGTCACCATAGATGTTGTCTTTCCTGTTTTGCATGGAACATATGGTGAAGACGGAACAGTACAAGGATTATTAGAGTTGGCTCGTCTTCCTTATGTTGGTGCAGGTGTCGCTGGCTCAGCCATTGGCATGGACAAAATATTGATGAAAGCAGCTTTAATCGCTGCTGGCATACCCATTGGGGATTATGTTTGGTTTACGGCCAACGGTTGGCAAAAAGAACAAGAAAAATTAATAGCCGAAGTAGAAACAAAGCTTGACTACCCCTGTTTTGTTAAACCGGCAAATTTAGGCTCTAGTGTGGGCATTTCAAAGGTTTATAGTAAACAGGAACTGGAAGTGGCTGTCACTAAGGCATTGCAATATGATCGACGCGTACTGGTGGAAAAACTTTTGGTAGGTAAAGAAATTGAATGTAGTGTCCTAGGCAATGATGAACCAAAAGCATCTCTTCCCGGAGAAATAATACCCAGTAATGATTTTTATGATTATGAAGCTAAATACGTAAATGAGACCTCTACCCTGGTCATTCCCGCACAGCTTAGGGAGCAAACCATCAGTCGAGTCCAGCAAATGGCTGTGGATACATTTATCACCTTGGATTGTGCAGGCTTAGCACGGGTTGATTTCTTTGTTGATGAGCTCACAGATGAGATTTTGGTCAATGAAATTAACACATTACCGGGCTTTACCACCATTAGTATGTACCCCAAGCTGTGGGAAGCGACAGGCATTCCATTTAGCCAGTTGCTCCAGGAGCTGATTCAACTTGCGGAGGAACGCTTCCAAGAAAAAAGTAAATTAAAAACAACGTTTGATTCGTAACGCACATGCCGGTAAATTGTCGTTACAAAGGAAAAAAGAGTAATGACAAGATCACGCATAGAACAAGAGTGGTACAAAAATTGGGTATTATAGCTTGTTGTACTTGTTCTAACTGGAAAAGTGTAGTAAAATAAGGTATTAATCTTAGTCTATCTACATAAGAGGACATGTTGAAAGGGGTATCAAGAATGGTAGAACAAGGTACGTTTCGTGTTAAGGCAGGCCTAGCGGAAATGCAAAAAGGCGGCGTCATTATGGATGTAACCACTCCTGAGCAGGCCAAAATTGCTGAAGAAGCGGGCGCAGTGGCGGTTATGGCTTTAGAGCGTGTACCTGCAGATATTCGCGCAACCGGTGGGGTCGCGAGAATGTCAGACCCAGATATGGTGCTACGAATTATGGACGCTGTAACTATTCCTGTGATGGCCAAGGTGCGGATAGGACATTTTGTGGAAGCACAGATCCTAGAATCCCTTGGTGTTGATTATATTGATGAAAGTGAAGTGCTAACACCTGCGGATGAGGAGTTTCATATTAATAAAGCTCTCTTTACTGTGCCCTTTGTCTGTGGCGCCCGCAACTTGGGCGAAGCATTGCGGAGAATTGGTGAAGGGGCGGCCATGATACGCACCAAGGGTGAACCTGGCACAGGCAATGTGGTGGAAGCCGTCCGGCATATCCGCATGGTGATGAGCGAAATTCGCAAGCTACAGAATACGCCAGATGAGGAACTAATGACGTTTGCCAAGGATATTGGCGCTCCGTTTAATTTGGTCCAGGACGTTAAGCGTCTAGGTCGCCTGCCGGTTGTAAACTTTGCTGCAGGTGGTATTGCCACACCGGCCGATGCTGCTTTGATGATGCAGTTAGGCTGTGATGGGATCTTTGTAGGTTCAGGTATCTTTAAATCCAATGATCCTAAAGCGCGTGCCCATGCCATTGTGGATGCCACACTACATTATGATGATGCTACGTTGCTGGCTGAAATTTCCAAGAATTTGGGCGAAGCTATGCCGGGCTTGGAAATATCGACACTGCGTCAGGAAGATCGGATGCAGGAGCGGGGCTGGTAAATAATGAAAATCGGCGTGCTCTGTCTACAGGGTGCTGTTCGTGAGCATGTGGCGTCACTTGAGCAATGTGGAGTTGACGTCGTCTGTGTTAAAAAGAAACAACAGTTAGCGGATGTAGATGGCTTAATTATCCCCGGCGGGGAAAGCACCACCATTGGTAAATTAATCGAACGATTTGATCTGGCAGAGACATTAAAAAAATATATCCGACAGGGTAAGCCCGTCTATGGCACCTGTGCCGGCTTGATTATGCTCGCTAAGCATGTAGAAGGATCTAAACAGTTTATTCTAGGTGGCATGGACATCACAGTGGCACGTAACGCTTTTGGTCGCCAGCGCGAAAGCTTTGAAGAAGACCTGCTACTACCGTTTTTAGGGGAAGAGCCCTTTCGTGCTGTTTTTATTCGTGCTCCTTTGATTAAGGCTTGTGGCGCAGCGGTGGAAGTCTTGGCCAATTGTCGTGATGAAATCGTGGCGGCACGGCAGGGTAATATTTTAGTAAGTTCGTTTCACCCAGAATTGACGGATGATGTTCGCTTCCATGATTACTTTGTAGCCATGGCGAAGCAATATAAACGAGACCATGCAAAGGAATAAGAAGGGGCAACCCTTCTTTTTTGCACTATAAGGATATAGAGCACATGCATTTAGCTTTTGGCCTTGTATTAAGTTTTCTTTATAAAAAGAGATGGATAAATATTATAAAAGGAGAAATCGGTTCCTTGTGGAACT
>JANKMV010000331.1:0-1475 GCA_024650095.1 Bacillota bacterium
AATGTAGGTGGTTTACCGGATGACCTCCAATTTTCTTTGGTAGAACCCCTTTACCACCTGTTTAAGGATGAGGTCAGAGCCTGTGGCATTGAACTGGATCTTCCGGAAGCAATGGTTTATAGACAACCATTTCCCGGACCTGGTCTTGGCGTGCGCTGCCTTGGTGCCATCACCGAAGAACGCTTGCAAGCTGTAAGAGAATCAGACGCGATTTTACATGAAGAGTTTGCCCTTGCTGGCTTGAACAAGACGGTGTGGCAATACTTTACCGTAGTCCCTGACTTTAAATCTGTCGGCGTAAAAAATCATACCCGCTGCTTTGAATACCCTGTTATTGTTCGTGCGGTCAACACCATTGATGCCATGACCGCCAGTATAGAACAGATTGATTGGCCAATTCTTATGAAAATTACAGATCGGATTCTAACAGAAGTCCCTATATGAAAAACCCTCCTTGTAAAAGGGGGGTTTTTCATACTCCCAAGGTGACCATTGCTTCGCTCTCCTTACCTTATCATAAGAATTAGTTTCATCATCGTCAGATCAGGACTCTAAACTTTTTACTTGTGCTTTCGTCCCCAATAAATTCCTGCCACTGATCATAAATCGCTCGTAAATCACGATCAAGATAAGTAAGCGCTTTCTCTTTAATGTTTTTAGGCACTCCGTAATATGCTTCTGCCATGGAACCTGTAATGGCAGCCAAAGTATCACTATCGCCACCAAGTGAAATAGCTGTTCGTATAGCATCTTCGAAAGAAGTTGATTCCAAAAAAGCTTCAATCGTTTGCGGCACCGTATCTTGGCAAGTCTCATTAAATGTGTAAGTGGCTCTGATATCGTTTATCCTAAAATCTAACTCATAATAATTTTGCTTTATTTTATCTCGAATTTCCCCTTTCGTAAATCCACGACGCGCGAGATAAATTGCTACTGCAACAGCCTCAGCACCCTTAATACCTTCATCATGATTATGAGTGACTCCAGTCACAGCTTCAGACAGTCTGATGGCGGCATCTTCTGTTGTTGCAACAAACCCTACCGGGCTTATTCGCATCGCTGCCCCATTTCCAAAGCTGTGATATGGTTGAGGTTCTTCACTGAAAACCCATCGCGAAAACATGCCACCATAGCCACAGTTTGGATATTTGCGTCCGATTTCCTGCATGTATTTCACCACCATACTCTCAACCAGCGCGTAATAATCACGATCGTAACCATGAAGGCATGGGTTTTTGCTACTCGTGGCTATCATAATTGCCTTGGCAACAGCAAGCGTCATAATACTATCATCCGTCGCTTGGCACTCTTTCGAAAACAGCTCAAATTCCTTGTATCTATGATTATTAAATTCAAAACGAGAACCAACAATATCACCGATTATCGCACCTAGCATCAGCTTTCCCTCCTTTTGCGACGATCAAGGATAACCTCTTAAACATCAGATATAGCGATTACAGGGTTATGGCCACTCA
>JANKMV010000331.1:1485-2902 GCA_024650095.1 Bacillota bacterium
AGGTATTAACTGATTCGCCGTCCTTAATTTCACACGAAACCGGCTTATTTGCTAACTTTTTTACTTACATGTATATAGTCATTTTGCCATGGAAAGGCGTTTCGAGCGTGACAGTGAGTCTGTACATGCTTTTTAAAATACTTCCAAGTACACATATCATTATCAAGAGCCTTCATGGGTGAAACATAAGAACCCGTAGTTGTCCACTCTGCTAATCTTGCGTAATCAGTTTTTGCAGGACCCACAAAAAAGCAGTTAGCGTTTTACCATTACCCGGAGGTGCGACAATTAGCACATGTTCCCATTAGCAATTCGTGGTCCGGTAGGCGTTCCCACCTTTGTTGCAAACCATTTTCTAATGAGGGGATGAAGCAATTTGCTTGATTATAAAATTTGAATCTTTTTCCCCTTGGGATCTCCCTTGAATGCTTCTATTGCATGCTCCCAAGCCTCTAATCCGATATACTCATTATAGTATATCGATACTTCTTTCAAGTGAGCCAAAGCAATTTTGCCTGTAGCGAGCAGATCATCATTGGTTACATTTGTGTCGGGATCAACCGTTCCATGTTCTAATTCGATATTAATACCTTCTAGGTATTCTTCAGGCGTAAACTCTACTTTATCAAAATCCACACCTAAACTTTTGGCAATCTCAACAGCTTCAGACATTGTAAATTTTTTCATTGCATTTTACCTTCTTCCATTTTTTTATGGGGTCCGCGAATAACGAAACGGTGATTATTATCATTAGCTACGACTAGTTTTACATTTTATGCTTTTTGTTATTCTTTCTCCAGCATAGATTGCAATCCATCTATAACATGCGGTCGGATATCCCCTATTAGCACATAGGATAAATCCTCTACCTGGAGCTGTCCTTCATTGAGACAAACCTTCATCCATTGACTTTTTTGTGCGGTAGCGCTTAGCCAATGATTTCAACCTTTTTCATCTTACCCCTTTAAAAGCTTAAAGCAAATTTCCAATTTCTTTTAGTTTTTGCATGATAAAACTATGTCCATTTCCGTCAGGGTGGAGTCCATCCTGAAGCATATCGAGAAAAATTGTTTTTTCATTATTGCATTCATTGTGCAAATCCATAAAATCTATATGGTGTTCACTACAAATTCTTTTAAGAGACTGATTATAATCATGTATTCTCTCATTTGAGAAGCACAGCCTATCATTAAAATTGCCTGCTAATGCTTCATTAACCATGGTTAACCCAACAAAAACCATATTCACATTATATTTATTTATCATTGAAATCATTTTTGTAGTGTTCTCTTCAAATTCAGTGATAGGCGTAACTTCACTCTTATCGTCAAGATATATGGCAGAATCATTGATACCATATGCCATAAGATGTTCATTAATATCCTTAGGGAATGGAAGGGTTCTTTTATAAGTAACT
>JANKMV010000332.1 GCA_024650095.1 Bacillota bacterium
GTGGTGGAAGTGTTAGCCGCCATTCCATCCGTTGTCTTGGGATTTTTCGCCATTGTAGTGCTAAATCCCCTCATAGCCAGTATTTTTAACCTCAACAATGGTTTAAACGCCTTAAATGGCTCTCTACTATTGGCATTAATGGCGCTACCTACCATCATTAGTATTGCAGAGGATTCGTTAACGGCGGTACCTAGTGAATATAAGGAGGCGTCCTTGGCGTTGGGAGCTACACGATTGCAAACACTGGTGCATATCATTCTACCCGCTGCAAGTTCAGGGGTAACTGCAGCCATTATGTTAGGGATTGGCCGGGCCATTGGTGAAACGATGACGGTCATTATGGCGACGGGTAACGCCTTAGCGTTTCCCAGTGGCTTATTTAGTTCCTTGCGCACCATGACGGCCACCATCGCCATCGAACTGGGTGAGGTGCCCTTTAATACCACACATTATTATGCCCTTTTTGCCATTGGCTTTGTGCTCTTCTGTATGACCTTTATTGTAAGTTTACTAGCCGATTATTTTTTGCATCGCGCAAGCGAGGTGAATAAGTGATGAAGAAGAAACGCACCACCCGAAAGATTCCACTGACAGGTAGTGAGAAAATTGTTTTTACATTGCTGCGGGCTATGATGTTGTTACTAGTGCTCGCCATCGTCTTGATCATGTACGATATTCTTCGCAAGGGCATAGGTGTGATAAGTTGGGAATTTTTGACGACGTTGCCTCGGGCAGGGATGTCGGAGGGAGGGATATTGCCAGCCATTCTTGGTACCATTTATGTTACCTTTATGACGGCTGTGGCCGCAGTGCCCGTTGGAGTCTGTGCTGCTATTTATCTCAATGAGTATGCTAAAAAGAATTTTTTTACCCGTATCATCCGTCTTTCCATCCGCAATTTAGCGGGTGTACCCTCTATTGTCTATGGCTTATTTGGTGTCGCTCTCTTTGTTCGCTCCCTTGCTCTAGGCACATCTATTCTTTCCGCTGGTTTAACACTGGGCCTATTAACGCTGCCGGTTACCATTACTGCATCGGAAGAAGCGTTGAAAACAGTTCCCAATTCATATCGTGAAGGAGCACTTGCATTAGGGGCGACGAAATGGCAATCTATTCGTACCAATGTCCTGCCTTCTGCTCTACCAGGTATCTTGACAGGAATGATTTTAGGTATTTCCAGGGCTGCGGGAGAGACAGCCCCTATATTATTTACGGGTGCGGCATTCTATCTGCCACATCTACCAGACTCCATGTTTTCAAAATTTATGGCCTTGCCGTACCATCTTTTTATTCTATCGACACAGCATCATAACATTACGCAAGTTCGTCCCTTAGCGTATGGGACTGCACTTGTGTTGATCGCCTTAGTTGTTATGATCAATTTTTCGGCAATCATACTGCGCACCTATTTACGAAAAAAAATGCGTGGCTAGGAAGGGGAGACGAATGAATAAAGAAATAACACTGTGTACGGAAGAATTGAGCTTGTATTATGGCACGTTCCAGGCGCTAAAAAACATCAGCTTAGAAATTGGTAAGCAGGAAGTAACGGCACTAATTGGACCTTCTGGCTGTGGCAAATCCACTTTTTTGCGTACGTTGAATCGGCTCAATGATTTGATTGATAGTGTACAAATTGAGGGCAGAGTGCTCTTAGATGGCGAAGACATATACAATGCAAGTTGTGATGTTGTGGCTTTACGAAAAAAAGTAGGGATGGTTTTTCAAAAACCCAATCCTTTTCCAAAAACAATTTATGAAAATGTGGCCTACGGACCTCGTATACATGGTATTAGAGAACGTAAGAAGTTAGATGTTATTGTGGAAAAGAGCTTACGTGAAGCGGCACTGTGGGATGAAGTCAAGGATAATCTTAATCGTTCTGCCTTTCGTTTATCTGGAGGTCAGCAACAACGTCTTTGTATCGCTCGTGTGCTCGCAGTGGAACCGGAGGTGGTGTTAATGGATGAACCAACATCGGCTCTAGACCCGCTGGGCACGCAAAAAATTGAAGATTTAATCCGTGAGTTAAAGAAAAAATTTACCATTATTATCGTCACCCATAATATGCAGCAGGCAGCTCGCATTTCTGATATCACAGCGTTTTTCTTAAGCGGAGAAGTCATTGAAACGGGTGTTACAGATATACTGTTTACCCGTCCCAAAGATCAAAGAACCGAAGATTACATTACGGGAAAATTCGGCTAGGTCAGTACAATAGAAAAGGAGAATACGTATGCAGCGAAATGAATTTGCAAAAGCACTCACTAGACTACAGCAAGAAATCTTAAAAATGGGCAGTTTAGTAGAGGAGAATATTACCAATGCAATAAATTCCCTTGCTAAGCAAGATGTACAGTTGGTGGATAAAGTGTTCATGGTGGAAGAAGAGATTGATCGCATGGAGCTACAAATCGAGGAAACATGTTTGCGACTTATAGCTACACAACAGCCCATGGCCAAGGACCTACGCAAGATTGCTGCTGCTTTTAAGATTATTCATGATTTAGAGCGCATGGGGGATCACTCCGTAGACATTGCCAAGGTAACGGCTCAAATTGGCAAGGAGCCGCTGATCAAGCCATTAATTGATTTGCCGCAAATGGCACGACAAGCACAAATAATGGTGAAAGATGCTCTCGATGCGTACGTTACAGAAAATGTGACGCTAGCAGAAGCTGTGGGTACGGCCGATGATGTGGTTGACCATTTGCACAAACAAATTTTTCGTGAACTGCTGCTGCTCATGATGGAAAATCCGCGTACCATAACCCAAGCCACTCATCTATTATTTGTCAGTAGTTCTGTAGAGCGCATTGCCGATTATGCCACTAACATTAGCGAAAGTGTTATCTATTTGGTCACCGGCAAACGCATAGATCTTAACCAGTAATCTCCTT
>JANKMV010000333.1 GCA_024650095.1 Bacillota bacterium
GGCCATTGCCATTCGAGGCCAGCAAACTGTACCCATTGCCTCACCAGCGGCATTTAAGAGTGCGCGGAGCAGTATGTTAAAAGCTATGAAAGAATCGCCTGCCCTCTATCCCGCTTTGGGTAAGTTTGGCACACCGGTAGTAACCGATGTGCTCTGGGGATTAGGCGTGTTTCCGGCAAAAAACTTTCTGGCAACGGGAGAATGGGATCCAGTAGATAAAATTGGAGTAGCAGCAAACGAGGCAAGAAAAATAGGGCATGAAGCTTGTTATAACTGCCCCGTTGCATGCAGTCAGCTTAAGTTGGTTAAGGAAGGGCCGTATGCAGGTACCCTCTCTGTTCCAGAGTATGAGTCCATGTATAGTTTTGGTGGGCAAACGGGAGTAGATAATTTAGATAGTATCATTGTCTCAGATCGCCTATGTGATGAATACGGTATGGATACCATTTCAACAGGGGTTACCATCGGCTTTGCCATGGAATTATACGAAAAGGGGCTTCTCACCAAGGATGATACCGATGGCTTAGAGCTAACCTTCGGCAACCACGAGGCCATGCTCGCACTAATTAAAAAGATGGCTTTCCGTGAAGGTTTTGGTGAAGTATTAGCAGATGGTACCAAAGCCGCAGCAGCCAAGATTGGTAAAAACACTGAAAAATATGCCATGGTCATTAAGGGATTGGAATTGCCAGGGTACGATCCGCGCGGTGTAAAGACACATGGTTTAAGCTATGCAACCACCTATGTGGGTGCCGATCATAATAAAGGCTATGCATCGCAAGATATTTTTGGTGCTCCCGTACCTGAGGTAGCCGATCGTTTTGAGCCTGTGGGTAAGGGTCGCATGACAAAATGGAATCAGGATCAACGAGCCGTTAGTTGTGATAGTGCCACCATGTGCAACTTTGTTTTAGATGCATACTTCCCGGCCGGTTCTGCCCAAAATACTGCTGACATGGTCAATGCTACAACCGGTTTGTCGTTCACAGCAGCCGAGATCGAAAAGGTTGGCGAAAGAATCAACAATATCGCCCGTGCCTTTAACGTACGAGAAGGTTTCTCCAGAAAGGACGACACATTTCCAGAACGAATTATGAAGGAACCGTTAAAAGCAGGTGCCTCTAAGGGCCACTACATTCCACAGGCAGAGTTAGATGTCATGCTAGATGAATATTACGATGCTAGAGGTTGGACAACTGCGGGCATACCAAGCCGTGAAAAACTCATTGCCCTAGGATTAGATGAAGTGATTGCTGAATTAGAGAAACTAGAGGTAATGTAATGCTGCAGGTGAAAGTAACCGCCATTTTAGAGTTGGCTACAATTCTACAGGGACGAGAACATTTCTTGGCATTGCCAGCAGGTACACGTATCTATGAATTGTTAGCCGAGCTGGAAAAGAAATATGGCAGGGCCATGTGTCTATACAACCAAAAGCATCAGTATACACTCTTACTTAATGGTAGAAATATCACTTTTCTACAAAACCTCGATACAGAACTACATGATGGCGACGAATTATTTTTTCTGCCCATGGTTAGTGGAGGGTAGAAATGAATGGAGGGTGAAAATGATGACAGTAGGCAGCTTCGCTTGTTGGCCTAAAAATGTGGTCAGTGGACCAGGAGCAATCGGCTCACTAGGAGCTATGGTAAAAGATATGGGTAAGACCAATGTTATGGTTTTTACCGATTCAGGGATGAAAGAATTCCCTGTAATAAAGAATGTGTTGGCGACCTTGCACGATTCTGGGCTAACTGCAAATTTGTTCAGTGAAATTGGGCCAAATCCCACGGAGGAAATGGTGCATAATGCAGTTGCTTTTATGCATGAGGTTAAACCAGAAGTACTTATCTGTATAGGCGGAGGCAGTCCCATTGATGCCGCCAAGGCAGCCAACGTTGTCTATACTCACGGTGGTGGCGTCGGAGACTATAATGTTGCCATGGGTGGCATTAGCAAAATTACACCAATCCTGTTACCCTTAATTGCTGTTCCCACCACGGCTGGGACGGGAACGGAGGTAACTTTTGTGGGGGTCATTACAGATACAAAAAATGAAACCAAATATGGGGTGGTAAGTCCGCTCTTAATTCCAGACATTGCAGTCCTTGATCCAGAAATAACAGTGACCATGCCTCCTACTTTAACGGCGTTTACAGGTATTGATGCTCTCACCCACTGTATTGAATCCTATACTGCAACGGGAGGTTTTGCCCCTGCTGAAGCACTCGCCTTACAAGCAATTGCCATGATTTCCCGCTCACTGCGCGTAGCCGTTAAGGATGGTCACAACCTTACGGCTCGAGAAGAAATGCTGCTGGCTTCCATGATGGCAGGTACTGCATTTAGCCTCAACGGTTTAGGTGCATGTCATGCCATGGCTCATCAGCTTAGTGCTGTCTTTGGTATGCCTCATGGCTTAGCCAATGCAATCCTCTTGCCCAAGGTAATGGAATTTAATATACTGGCCTGTCCACAAAAATTTGCCGCCATTGCCCAGGCTATGGGTGCTAATGTACATACGATGTCAGAAGAAGATGCGGCATACGCATCACTTACTTTAGTAGAGCAACTTTGTGCTGATGTGGGTGTACCATTGTATCTTGATGATGCAGGTGCTACGAAAGATAAAATCCCAGCACTGGTGGAGAAAGCTCTACTCGATAATCCTCTCACAACAAACCCTAGAGAAGCAACCGCTAGCGATTTAATCGCTCTATTCGAAAAGTCCTTTCGCTAGAGACTTGAATAAACAAGGTAGCGCGCTTTTTTCTGGTAACTTCGTCACTTGCTAAATGCAAGGGAAATAGTTTCATAAGAAGCCTGGAAACTTTTCCAGGCTTCTTTATGTACACGCGCAGTTGCTCGCTAATCATATCCTACTAACAATTTGTAA
>JANKMV010000334.1 GCA_024650095.1 Bacillota bacterium
ATGTATTATCTACGATGCAGACCTGTTTAATAATTTCTCCATTTGCTATGCGCTCTGCTAGACAATAACAACTCATCATCCATTAGTTTCCTTTTTCTACATTGGCAAAAAATAACCTTTTATAGAAAGATAATTTTAAAAAATAATCCTGTTTTTTGTTGATTGTGTCAATCACTGCTGAAGAATATGTAAAAAAAGAAGAGCTGAAATGCCCTTCTCTATTGTTATATTGTTTTTACTTGTTCTTAATATCTGCAATGACATTGGCGAGTGCCTTCTGACTGTAATTTACTGCAAGGCCGGTGAAAAAACCTGTTGGAATGGCGATCAGCAGAAGCAGAGGTAGATATATCCTCATTAAATTAATATTTGCCATCACATAGCTCGCCACAGCGACCTGGGTAGTGTTGTGAGCTACAGCTCCTAAAATACTGACGGCAACGAGAGATACATTCCCTCTGCGCCAAAAATACATACCCACTGCCATCACCAATGTGGAGATGATTGCACCCGAGAAGCTTAGATAAAAGCCAAACCCCATAAAAGTTCCCGAAAACATACTGCCGAGCAAAGTACGCGTAACGGCTATGAACATGGCTGGCTTTAAACCATAGATAACAAATGTTAGCAATGTAATCACATTGGCTAGACCCAGCTTCGCTCCTGGCACAGCCAATGGTATGGGTATGGCAGCTTCCACAACATGAATGACAAGGGCAAATGTAAGAAGCATGGCCAAATGTGTAAGTTGCTTCGTATTCTTCATTACAGAGACTTCACCAACCTTCCCGGTAAAGGAGTATGCTGTGATTTTAATCTGCCATTAGTTTACCATGGAAATGATGGCATCGCAACAATCGTCTTGTGGTAACATAAGTAGGAAAACGTACATATTAAGGCGAGAAAATATTTTGTCATGCATTGTTTACTCACATATAGAAAGCCAGCTAAACCTATCAACATTTGGATTAGCTGGCTTACAACTAGTTGAATCGTGTGTAAAAGATGATAACGAAGAGGAACAGGCCAAGCATCAGAGCAATTAATAGCGAGTCAAAGTTAAGATTCTTGATATTCCAATCAGAGGGATGGCTGCGCAAGCGCTCCCTTAAAGTTTTAGGACGTCCTGCTTCTTTCGTTAGTTGTACGGGTATATCAGTAAGGTCTGCTGTTTTTTGTGCCATTTGTTTAGCCACAGACCCTGATTTTTCATAGGCATCATTTAGGGCACCATCAAATTGTTCCGTTCGATCGGCCAGCTTGCGGGCCACTTCTCCCGACTTCTCGTAGGCATCATTAAGAGAATTATCAAATTGTTCCGTCCGTTCTGCCAGTCGCCGTGCCACGCCACCTGATTTTTCATAGGTCTCATTAAGAGAATTATCGAAAACGGTGACAAAATTACAAATGTCGGCGGAAACCCTGCCCGATTGCAGGTAAGCATTATTGATGGAACTATCGAACGTCGTACTAAGGTCACAAAATGTTTGTACAAGTAAACGCATCACAGGTTGATATAGAAGATACTCCACGCTTAGCCATTTTGGTGTTTTGAGGGAGAAAAAATGAGAACGATCCATGACGAAGAATAAAACGACAGCCATGCTCAAAACAATGACACTTCCCTGGGCATCATGCCAGTTCCAGACATTAATTTCGTACAAATGGTCCACAACGTGAATATCGTACGTAAAGCCCTGCATTGCGGGAATGACCATTTTATTTAAAAGATAATGCGGAAACATGCCAATGGCCAGGATGGCACTACCAAAAAAACCAAGCACAGCATACACAGGCCATGTAAACGTATATTTTTTCTTGTCAAACTTCTCGGGTACTTTACCTAAGAAAAGGCCGCGGAAGAGCTTGGCAAAATAGCAGACGGTCATGGCACTAGTGAGCATAAATATCTTTTCTGCCATGGCTAGCGGCATCGAATGGCTGTGTTCGGCAGCTTCTACAATGGCATGGTGCAAGAGCGTTTTACTTACATAACCATTAAAGCCTGGAATACCCGCAATACCAGCAAAAGCAATGAGAAAAACTATGGCAATAAATGGTACTTTTTTCAACATGCCACGGACCACGGTAATGTCTAGCTCATGGGTAATCATATATACAGAGCCCACCATAAGGAATAATCCGGCTTTAAAGAAGGCATGGTTAATAATGTGGTATAGTGCACCGGCAAAACCCATCGCTCCGTCTGCGCCTAAATAAGTAGCGACGCCTACACCCATGAGAATATAACCCATTTGAGAAACAGAACTGTAAGCTAGAATCTTTTTGGCGGGAGTAGAAAGTAATGCCAGCAAGGCACCAATAAACATCGTAGCTATACCAATCCAAATGATGACATAACCAAAGTTCATGGAGGGGATAACTTCTACAGCATGAGCGGTTTCAGTGGCTACGTGTGCCACTTCTGCTGGGGTAAAAATCATACCCACGACGCGAAAGATGCCATACGCCCCCGCTTTAATCATCAAACCCGACAGCAGAGCACTAGCCGGAGAAGGTGCCACGGGATGGGCTTTGGGTAACCAGATGTGCAACGGTACCATACCTGCCTTGACACCAAAACCAAGTAAAAATAATGTCATCACCGTATACGGGTTAAGAGATGTATGGGAAATGAGATCGTACAAAGGCTTGATATCCACCGTACCAGTGGCAGCATAAAGCATCAAGATCCCCATGAGGATGGCCAAACCACCCACCACACCTAAATAAAGCATAACCTTGCCGGCATGCATGGCTGCAGCATTCTGCTCATGAATCACCAGTACATAGGATAAGAACGTCATCATTTCAAAAAACAAAAAGAGAGTAAAGAGGTCTCCCGCTAAAACAACGCCGATACAGCTAGCCAGTGTTGCTAACAGAAATAGATAAAAA
>JANKMV010000335.1 GCA_024650095.1 Bacillota bacterium
ATAGAAAATGAACATGGCAATAAACTTGGCGTTCTATTTGACGGATACAAACAAACCTCGGAGAAATTGAAACAAAAGTAGCTAAACACGAAGAAATCATATTGAGAAGAGTACGATAGTGCCGGTATGGTAGTTTATTGGATGAATTCTTGCTAGTTTATTCATCGTTCGCAAGCAAACAACATAAAATCACTGTTATGATGCCTCTCTTCATGAAAGGCTTCTTCTTTAATATTAAGCACGTAGATTACCACAAAAAGGATTTACTATCCATAATCTCCATTGCATTTACTTTACTCGCCAAAAACCCACCTAAATATAACGAATAACTATCTCACATTGTACCTCGGTATGCCAAAGGCATCCGTACACACATAATGTTAACGGTAGTAAGCTGTCTCGCTTGCATATAAAAGCTTCTTAATTGACGTAAGTAAAATTTATCGGACTGCTCTACGACAATATTCAGTGCGATTGTCAATAAAAAACTGAGCCACGCGCCAGAAAAAATTGAGCCACTAGCGCTGGGCTAGGCCCTTTATTAGGGAACGTAAAAACTGGCTGTTAATGAAATTTCACACATTTTATCGCTCAAGAAATGGCCTATCTATCTTTTATCAAAGGCTTATTCGGAGTGTGCGATCGAGCAACAGTGGATCCATCCATCGGATCGAGGCAGTATTTAACGACGTTTTTTCATCTTTCCAAAAGTATTGTTTAACTATTGAAACATATAACTGTATGCACTATTGATGCAATCAAATCCAGTGCAATATAGGACTATTTAACTATAGCTAACGTCTTACTTAAGGTATTCATGTCAATCGGCTTAGCAATCTGGATTTTAAACCCCGCTTCTTTAGCTCGCTGAAAGTCTCTGGGTTGGGCATAGCCTGTAACGGCAACCAGAAAAATACCCTTAAGCTCCTCATCAGCACTAAAAGCCTTTGCCACCTGATAACCGTCCATACCAGGAAGCCCGATATCACATAACAAAATATCAGGTCGGAACTCTTTCGCTACAACGATACTCTCGGTACCGTTTAAAACTACCCTGACTTCATGGCCTTCATTTTCCAGCAATGCCTTAAGCGATTGGGCCACGTCCCATATATCCTCAACAACCAAAATACGCCTACGGATGATGGGAGCCACTGGCTGATCTTCGTACATTTCAGAAACAGTGGCTACACCGGCCAGAGGAAGCTTAACAGTAAATATAGATCCTTCCCCCAAGCCTTCACTATGGGCAGTCACTGATCCGCCATGTAGTTCTATAAGTCCCTTGATCAGGACAAGTCCCAGCCCAAGACCACATTCCTCGCCACGATGTAGCGATTGATCGGCCTGCATAAAGGGGGTGAACAGGTTATTAAGTAATTCAGGAGTCATACCATCCCCATTATCTTCAACCAGAATTACAGCATTCTGCTGCTCTTTGGTGACGGTCACTTTGACTGCTCCACCCGCTGTGTTGAATTTAAGTGCATTATGTAGCAGGTTTCCCACAACTTGTATCAAGCGGGCTTTGTCCGCATCCACGTGCAGTGGCATTGGGGCCAATTCAGTTACCAACCTAACCCCTTTCTCCTCAAAATTTACTTTATAATCTTCCATCGTCTTTTGTACTAGCTCCGTCAGTTCAACACACTTTTTCTGTAGAACGACTTTATTGCGGTTAATCCGTGTAACGTCAAGCAGATCATCAATGAGGCGGGAAAGCTGAGTAACCTGTCGCCCCATAATTTCCTTCACCATCTTTTCCTTAATCCCATCCGCTGCATGGTCAAAAAGATATAAGCCCATCTTGATAGCGGCCACGGGATTACGGATTTCGTGGGAAAGAACGCCAATAAAATCATCTTTACGACGGTCCGTTTCCTGCAGTTGCTTCGCTAGAATACGGTACCGCTCTTCGCTCTCGTGCAGGGCTTGCTCTGCCTGCTTGCGATCTGTGATGTCAAGTATAATAGTAAGCAGTCGATTGGTATCCATCCGCGTGATGCGCGCCTCAAAATACTTCAAGCCGCCCAGTACATTTAATTGATACTCCAGAACTTTCGTTATCTTCTTTTCATGCGATTGCTCGAAGCATCGAAGGAATTGTTCTGCCAAGCCTATTGGAAGCACATCACTGATGGATTTTCCAATAAGTTGTTCCGGTTGAGCTACTAACAAGCTTTTATTGGTGGCATGATAGTCTAAATATGTGCCTTCTTTATCAAATATAAACATAATGTCTTGAGTTGCGCTGAGAATGGCACTGTTCTTTGCTTCACTCTCATGCAGCTTGACTGCAATACGGGACCTTTCTCTATTTTTTAGTGCGATTAGTTCCTCTTCCTTTCGCTTTCGCTCTGTGATGTTTGTGAAAATAACAGCAACAAGGCGATGTGTTTCGTCCTGAACCTGAAATGCATACAATTCCAAAGTGCGTCCATAAGTTATGAGTTCTTGTTCAAAACGTATTGGCTCTCCGGTTTGGAGGACAGTGTTGATAGTTTCAATCCAATTCTCCGCCTTTACAGAAATTACTTTCCGGAGCGTTTTCCCAACTAAATCTTCCACACCAGACTGTACTACAAATGACGGGTTAGCTTCAACAACGTAAAAATCTATTGGCACTCCTGGCGGGTTTTGAATTTTCTCAAGGACACAAAAGCCTTCACCCATGGAATTGAACAACGTGCGATATTTATCCTCGAATTTACCCCATGCTGTTTCGGAAGATTCTTCGCACTTTTTATGAGCAGCAACAGTATCCGGCATATTATCACCTTCTCTTCCAAGTAACAATCATATTCTATGTTACTTTACATATCCCTTTGTTGCTACCTAGCTAGTTTTGTCGATATTGAGTGTAAGAAGAACTAAAATAGGACAGGCAGACTCTCC
>JANKMV010000336.1 GCA_024650095.1 Bacillota bacterium
CAGCAATATTAACGCTCACTTCCCTGCCTCTTATCGCTTTTGAAAAAATTTGCGTAGCGTGTAATATCCCCGCACGAAGCGTACAGCGGGTTTAAAATAAAAAGGTTCCATATCTTTGGCCACTTCACGCAAATGCTTTCGTATGGGCAAACTCTGCGGACAATGCGACTCACATTTGCCACAATCTTGGCATAAAGAAGCATATGAAAGCACCCCTCCATCCATGCCACCAAGCATACCTAGATAGGATGTTTGCGCTGATTTTTCTTCATATAAGTGCTTATCATTATAGTAGCCAAAGGACATGGGAATGTTCACGCCTGCTGAACAAGGCATACAATAGCCACATCCGGTACAACCAACTTTGACTTTACGTGCAAATATTTCTCTTGTCTTGCCAATGATTTGCTGGTCGCTTGCAGTTAGTGATTGTGGATAGACATCACTGGCAATGCGGATATTCTCTTCAATTTGGAACTCTTCATTCATACCAGAAAGAACAACGGAAACTTCGGGATGATTCCAGACCCAACGCAGAGCCCATTCAGCCGGCGTTCTTTTCACTTGTGCCTCAGCAAATAAAGTTCGCACTTGGGATGGTATTTTATAAGCCAGCAGTCCCCCTCGTAGCGGTTCCATAATAGAAACACCAAGTCCCTTAGAGGCCGCATATTCAAGGCCAACCTTGCCCGCCTGAGTTTTTTCATCCAGATAGTTATACTGTATTTGACAAAAATCCCACGGGTAGTCGTCTACGATCTCTTTAAAGTTATCACTGTCTCCATGATAAGAAAAACCAATCCGCTTGATCTTGCCAGACTGTTGCGCATTTTTGATAAACTCTTCAACACCCAATTGTTTCATTCTCTGCCAGCCTTCTTTGCTGTTGAGAGAATGTAGCAGATAATAATCAATATGGTCTGTTTGCAACCTCCGCAACTGTTTCGTCAGCATCAATTCCATATCCTTTTGAGAATGAACCATGATAGGAGGCATTTTCGTAGCAATCATCACCTTATGTCGATACCCAGTAACCAAGACTTTCCCGAGAAAAACTTCACTATTAGGGTAGACATACGCTGTATCAAAATAATTAATACCTTGCTCTATCGCCGTAATTATTTGCCTTGCTGCTCGTTCTTGATCAATCTTTTTATCCTTTTGTGGCAGACGCATGCAGCCAAAGCCTAAATTAGAAACACGATCTCCAGTTTTACCCATTGTGCGGTACAACATAACCTGTTTCTCCTTTTACAATAAAATAGTAAAGATACTATATTTTCATTTGCTATTTAAACAAAAAATCCTTCTTTCGCGTTGTAGGGTAACCACGAAAGAAGGATCTACTCACTGTTGGTTACAGAAATTTTTAATGGGGCAAAATATCAGTAAGGTTATCTGTTACGTAAGGAGATGTTTACTATAGAAGTCGTCGTACGTGCTTTAATTGTTTATCCCTGGACCATCCTCCTCTTTCGCCTTTTAGGAAAAGGGCTCACTTTCCAGCAAAAACCGTATGATTTTATGGTTATGATGCTAATCGGTTCAGCCGCTGCTGCGTTAATTGTCAATCGAGACGTACCTCTACTTAATGCACTGGCCGCACTGGTGGCCCTTGCCATTATGCACACCGTGATCTCGCTATTTTCTCTAAACAACACACTTAAAGGCTTTATTGGTGGCAAACCCGATTTGTTAGTGCGTAATGGTCGCATTGTTAAGGAAAACCTGATAAAAAATCAAGTTAACTTGGACCAACTTCTCTCTGGCTTACGTAACAAAGGGTATCGGCGTATCCACGATGTCGAGTTTGCCATCCTCGAGGCTAACGGACAACTATCTGTAATTCCCAAATCGCAGTTGCGACCCGTCAATCCTGCTGATTTGCAGTTAAAGACGGTTTATAAGGGCATACCTACACCCTTGGTGATTGAAGGAAAAGTAATTCCAGAAAGCTTGCGGGCTTTACAGCGGGATGAAGCTTGGCTCACTGCGGAGATTGCCAAACGGGGCCTCCAGGGCACAGAGCAGGTACTGCTGGCGTTACTAGACACCGACGGTAGTCTCTATATTGCCGAACAGCCCCCCATCAATCCTATTAAAGCCTTTTTTGTTGGTGAAGGAAAAGATCATCTGTTAGGGGAAAACCCGGATATGTAAGGGAGCGTAGCTGGTTAAAAAAAGAATTCCGGTTCTTTTCTCACCGTAGATGTTTCTATCATCTTCGCAAGAAAGGCTGTGGCCTTAGGATCATCAATATATTTTGCTTGTTGGGGACAGACATGAATACAAATACGACAACTTATACAACGCGGGATATCCACCTCTCGCACATTATCAGGATTAATGGCAAGCACAGGACAGGCTGTAGCACAAACACCACAATCATCACAGTTGCTGTTGGTGGCGGGTGCAGAGGTATTTACTATTGTTCTGGCGTAAGGACGCGTACCAGGCACCTGCAATTCTTTACCGTCTGCAACCGTGGTTAATTTTTCGTAAATTTCTTTTATTTGCTGACCAAAATGGATCATTTTTTCATAGTCTTGTTCATCCGGCCTGCCCGTAGCGATCAGATTAGTAGATGAATGTTCGCCAATAAAAATGCCCCCAGCAATACCAACAAAGCCTTTTTCTTCTGCACGGTCCTTTAACTCCAATAAAGCATTATGATATTCTCTGTTGCCATAGGTCACCACAAATATGGCAGGCGTTTTGCTTGCCTTAAGTCCACTGAAAAATTCACCGGCAATGGGTGGTAGCAGCCCTCGATAGACCGGCATAGCAATGAGGACTAAATCCTCCTCGCTGAAGGCGTATTCTTTAGTACGTGCATGGAAGGGAGTTAAATCATAATGCGTGGGCTCACAACCCATGCCCTCAGC
>JANKMV010000337.1 GCA_024650095.1 Bacillota bacterium
GGCCACATTTGTGCCAGGGCGAATTGGAACGTAAAGATCTGCCACTGCTGCAGTACGAGTAATCCGAGGATCTACTACAATGAGTTTTGCACCTTTATTCGTTCTTGCTCTTTCAATCCACTTCATTGAGACAGGATGGTTTTCTGCGGTATTGCCACCAATATTCATAATTACATCACTATGTTGATAATCAATCCAGTGATTTGTCATAACTCCCCTACCAAACGTGGCGCCAAGACCGGCGACCGTAGTTGAGTGTCAGAGACGTGCGCAATGGTCAAGGTTAATAATACCCAATGCGCGAGTCATTTTTTGAAATAAATAGTTTTCTTCATTGGTACAAAAGGCACTACCTAACCAAGAAATAGCATTGGTCCTGTTCACTGTTACATTTTGACCAGCAACCTGAGCACTTTGCTCGAAAGATTCATCACGGGTTTTTTTAACGCGTTCAGCAATGGTTTTTAACATCCATTCCCATGATTTTTCTTCCCAATTTGCTTCACCTGGAGCCCTGTAAAGCGGCTTCGTCAGACGATTGGGATTCGGCTTTGCTTCACCCTTAACATCATAAATGTAAGAGACATTAAAGATGGAACTACCCTTACTGCACAAAGTACCTTCATTAATTGGATGATCCGGATCTCCTTCGGTGTTAATAATTTTGCCGTCGCGGACGTGACAAATAATACCACAGCCTACACCACAAAAAGTACAAATGGTGTTGACTTCTTTGGCGTAATTAATTCTCACTGGCAGATAAGCTGCTTCAGCTACACCTTTGAAGCCTACGGTTGTGAGACTTGCAGTCGCTGCAGTAACGCCGCTTAACTTAAGAAAAGTACGTCTCGATAGTTTCATATACTACTTACACCCCCTAATTTGCTGATTTTCTATGCTCTTCCTCATTAACCCACTGCAAGCCCGATCCCGGCTTAAAGCCTTCTCTTTGTGCTAACAGATCATATGAGAGAGTTGCCAAATTATGAATTGCTAAGATAACATCATCCTGCACAAATTCGCGTACATCAAAGGTCTTGTGATATGCATTACATTTCTTACAAAAATAGATGCGGCAATTAGCATTATCTTCTACGGTAAAGTAGCCCATATCATCTATCGCTACATTATCGCAAAACGGGCATTTTAATCTTGGAGAACCCCATTGACAACCACATAACCAACAATCAAACGTCCGGCTGCCACCTTCGCCCTTAAGATATCCGTAATGAGGTTTCTCACCACAGATAGGACATATTCCTTTTTCCCAGAGCTTCGTGTCAATGCTCTCTATTGTATCTTTGAGCGAGGTAGCTATAACGCCTGAAAATACAAATGTTAGGAAAAACGTCGTTAAATCTCTTTCTAGCTGCTTAGATTGTTCCATTTCTTGCATTAAGGAAAATACGTCTGATATTCTAACTTCATCTTTTTGCATAATACTCTGCTTCAATTTTTCCAAGAACATATGGAAGTTTTCTGTGAGCTGCGGTGTTGTTTCTATTAGCGCCTCGCAGGCATCCTCTGCGAACTTTATCAAGAGTTCCTTATCAACAACAGTGCTAGCAAAAAGAGGTACGCCATTTTGCAACTTATTTTCTAATTCTAATAATTCTATCTTCAAATCTTCTGAATTGACTTTAACCTTATCTAAAAGAGAATCTTGTTTTTGAAACAACACCTCAATTAGTTTTTTTACTTGCGCAAATTCTGGGTACCTACGAGCGCATTCATTAATCTCACTAGTAACCTGTTCGAGAGATCTACTCGACATAACACACCTCCTTCCCATATAGTTTTACAATTGTGTCAGTTGCTACAACTCGCTACTGTCATCATCACGTTTTCGTTTACGCGCAGGATTCAGCAAATGTCCCACCAGAATTCCTACTTCATAAAGAACAAGCAAAGGTAGTACCATTACTACTTGAGATATTACATCCGGTGGCGTAATAATTGCAGCAACGACAAACATCACTACAATTACATATTTGCGTACACGTCGCAGTGTTGCCACAGTAACAAGTCCTGTGATAATAAGTGTCATAATTATTAGCGGCAGTTGAAATACAACGCCAAAAATCAGGATAAGACTTGTTATAAAGGATATATAGGCTTGGTACGAGAACAACGGTGCTATACTCGGAGAGAAATTAGAAAGAAAGCGCATTGTGAAAGGAAGCGCAATCGAATACGCAAAAAAAGTGCCGTATAAGAATAAGAGTAGGGAGAAGAATAGTACAAACAAAAATTTTCTTCTTTCATTCTTCTTCAAACCTGGACAAATAAATGCCCAAACTTGGCTTAAAATTACAGGTAATGCTAAGAAAACTCCTGAAAAAATGGCGATTCTAAGTTCCGTCATAAAAGCTTCAGTCGGACTTATATAAATAATTTCAACGCCACCAGCAATCCTAACTAAAAAGGCACTTATTTTTTGTATAAAAATAATGGAAATAATTGTTGTAAAAAGCAGAAATGTAGCAGAAATTACAACGCGTTTGCGCAACTCAATAAGATGCTCTTTTAAAGTGACTAGTCTCTCGTCCACGAAAAGCCTCCCACTGCCAATCTACTCATCGGGCTTTTTCTCTTCGTCTACTATTACTCCTGTTTTTAGAGTACTAATTTCTTTGTTTAGCTTGCCCATCATTTGTCCCATAGATTTAGCTGCTTCAGGCAGTTTTTCCGGACCCAATATAATAAACGCAGCGACACATATTACTACGATCTCTCCCGGTCCCAGTGCAAACATCAGCTTCTCTCCTAGCGTCAATCTCCAAATTATCCTTGAATATTGGAAAGATACTACCTCAGATAAGCCCATGAAAGAGCTAATCGTTTGTACAAAAAAAGAACAAA
>JANKMV010000338.1 GCA_024650095.1 Bacillota bacterium
AGCTTGCCATTCGGCAAGCTTTTATAGTACATAATAACGTGGTTGTAGGGAACGGTCTTGACCGTTCGGTGCTTGCTGTTTTATAAGATTTTAGAATATCACTGACTGTACCCTATTTTTGCTGATTGTTCATAAAGCTGGAATGGTCAAGACCGTTCCCTACATGTGGATTGTCTTTCATTTTGTAATTCAACAAACAGTAATGTGATGTGATGTATATACTTCCAGTATAAGAAAGAAGCTCGGCGTTTGACGTTCAAAAAATCATACCAGCACTGGCAAAAGGCGTGTGGATTGTTTCGTGTCCAAACTTGTAATCCATGAAGCTTGTCTACAACAGGGTGTAGGGAACGGTCTTGACCGTTCCGCACTTGCTAGTCTATAAGACTTATAATATCACTGGCTACGCCCTATTTATAGTGATCGTTCATAAAGCTGGAACGGTCAAAACCGTTCCCTACATGTGGATTGTCTTTCGTAATTTCAACAAACAGTAATGTGATGTGATATATACGTCCAATACAAATAAGGCTGTTGCAGTAGAAACGATACGTTTCGCTTTGCAACAGCCTTTCTTAGTGCTAGCTTACTCATTCTTATCCTCATGCAGACTGCACGAGCGTATGTAGTGGCACACGTTTAATCGGTAAATACTTACGTGATCAGAACCACTAACAACGACATTAACGCTGATTACGTCACTGTTTATAATCGCTACTACGATATCTTCATGCCGCTATGGGGTAGAAAGCAAGCAGAGCTAGCTAAAATTAAAGATTTAGAACATTTCTTTACTCATTCTGTCAATTTCTTTAGTTACTGTGTCATAAACACCGGGATAGATGCTTTCAGGGCCACCCATGGTGGTGTTAGGAATGAAGTAGCTCTTCCCACATTCCCTGCAAACCTTTTCAACTTCCTTAGCAATTAATTCAGGGGTCCAGTCTTCTCTATCAACGGTGGAGTTATCAATTCCACCCATGAAGGTAATTTGTCCACCATATTTTTTAATTAGCTCAGGAATATTGTTGGTTGACATAACACCTTGCCAAATATCAATATGCATATCACTCATATAAGGGACAAGGTTAGCCGCATAAGAGTCACTATGGTGCACAACGACTTCCACGCCATTTGCCTTCCAAGTGCCATAAATTTTCTGATAGGCAGGAACGATAAACTCAGCAAAGGTTTTTGGAGAAAGGAAGGAAGAAATTTGGCTACCCCAATCATCATGATGGAAAAGAGCATCCGGTTTTAAGTTTTCGCAAATAATTTTAGCATACTCGACTTCCCAATTCGTAATATACTCAGTCAGTTCATGCATTGCTTCAGGCTCTTCAAGGAAATTGATTAAAGCATCATCCATGCCCATCAAATAGTGAAGATGTTCGAAGATACCAGGAGCAACCATTGCAGTAACAAATTTGTCCTTACGGTCAATTGCCGCAGCTGCCTCTTTAAAGGAATCCCAAGCTTCAGGAGCAATTTCAAGGGAAGGGGCATTAACAACCTCTTTCCACTTAGTTACGTCTTTAACTAACTTATGCTCTTCATCATGTACGGGGAACGGACCAGGTACGTGTGCGGGAAAGCTTCTGGTTACGCCCCAGCTATCTACCACTGTTGGACCACCTTTTTGCGGTCTAGGGCTACGAGCGGCAATCGGGTTCCTGACCATAGCAAAAGCTTCGTACTGATTCACAAATCGGTCAGGCTTTCCTCCTTTAATCGTTTCCAGTAGGTTCTGTCTTTTAGTTAACATCTAACTACCTCCCACTTCTTTTATTCACTTCAGTTGATATAACATCGACAACTAAAATTATATCATATTTTTATACAGTTTTGCCATACACTTATTAGACTTTATCTATTATTTTATTATAGCTTATTTTATTATAGTACATCATTAATTCATATAAGCCTGTCAAAAAGCGCATCTATTTCACTCCCCAACACCCTCTGTCTTTATTTTGTAGATGATTGCTCCTTTTGACCATCTCCTGTTTCTTCTGCTATAATAAAGTCAATAAACTCACGCATACATTACCATCCAGAAAGGTAGGTTTTTATGAATACAAGTCCATATAACTTGGAAAATACACTGACCCTAGCACAGGAGACGTTTGCAGCCTGCTCGCCTCTCGTTATGGCCGCACACAGCAAATGCTCCTATGATCCCACGGCACAATGCTTTACGATCCCCTACCTAAACCAAGAATATACTGTTTCCTATCCCGCCGGGAGGGTTGCCACCAGACAGCAAGAGGATGCAGACATTATCACCGCCATCCTTATCTTACATTACCTGACCCGTGCCAGTGGGTTGGCGTTAACCGACAACTGGATTTCCTTTAAAGAGCTACAAGGTGGATCCATCTATATTGGCCCCTTTCAAAACCGAGCTATTTTTCCCTTTATCAAAACGTTTGGCACGCAACATGCAACCTTTAGTCGCGTAGCGACGCAACTTGGTGGACGCCAAACAAGCTTTGGTGACCTCTCGTATGTAATTCCTGTATTACCCCGTGTGCCCGTTACCTACGTACTCTGGCAAGGTGATGATGAGTTCCCTGCCAACGGCACCATTCTCTTTGATCAGGTTGCCAATACCTATCTAACCACCGAGGACTATGCTTATCTAGCCAGTACCACCGTCTACGCCATGATAAAACAGATAAAAAAACAATAAAGTTCCGTCAATTTACATAATGATTGGACAAAGGTCGCGTACATAAAAATGAATATATCGATGAAAAAACTGCCTATCTGGCAGTTTTTTGTCTATCAACTGCTTATTCTGTCTTGACAGTGCTCTCACATTTCTTGGGACTTCGCGCTTTCACTACG
>JANKMV010000339.1 GCA_024650095.1 Bacillota bacterium
CAATACTGGTAACACCCACCGCTTGCTAACTGCAAGCGATAGTTTCCCGTGCAAGAAAAGAAACCACAGCCATTTACATAGCTATGGTTCCTCTCTCTCACAGGATGTTTTATACATGCCCTCTTACTTTAATCGCTTCCGCCACACGGTTGATGGAGACGATAAAAGCAGCAGTACGTAAATCAACTTGATGTTGCTGACTTGCTGCATAAACGTTGTCAAAAGCATTATACATAATGGTTTGTAGTTTATCATTTACTTCCTGCTCGGACCAATAATAATTCATCAAATTCTGCACCCATTCAAAATATGACACAGTCACGCCACCCGCGTTAGCAAGAATATCGGGAATAACAGTAATCCCTTTAGCAAAAAGAATTCTATCTGCCTCTGGTGTAGTAGGACCATTAGCTGCTTCGGCTACAATTTTTGCCTTAATCTGTTCAGCGTTTTTAGCTGTAATCTGATTCTCAAGGGCTGCTGGCACAAGAATGTCGACTGGTAATTCAAGCAACTCTTCATTGGAAATACGCTCACAGCCTGGCAAGTTAATACAAGAACCGGAGTCTCTTTTATGTTGGTAGAGCACTTCTAATTCAATACCAGCCGGGTTATAAATGGCTCCGCAAGAGTCACTAACAGCAACAACATTGCAACCCATTTTGTTTAGCAAAACCGCGGCCACAGAACCAGCATTGCCGTACCCTTGAATGGCAACAGTAGCACCTTCAAGCGGGAGACCTAGCTTTTCAGCGGCCTTAGTAATGACAAAAACACATCCCTGAGCCGTTGCTTCATTGCGCCCCAACGAACCACCCACAATAATAGGTTTACCTGTGACAACACCAAATTGGTTACTTCCCTTAAGGCGACTAAAGGTATCCATCATCCACGCCATAATTTGAGAGTTAGTGTAGACATCCGGTGCCGGTATATCTTTGTCAGGACCAATAATGGAAGCAATGGCCTCAATATAGGCACGACTGATACGCTCCAATTCTCCCTGCGATAACTCCTTGGGATTGCAAATAACGCCACCTTTACCTCCACCATAGGGTAGTCCCACAACACCGCATTTGAATGTCATCCACATGGAAAGAGCTTTTACTTCATCGAGTGTCACGTCTGGATGAAAGCGAACGCCACCTTTACAAGGCCCAATGGCGTCATTGTGCTGTGAGCGAATACCTTTGAACACTTTAGCGGTACCATCATCCATTTTAACGGAGAAAGTAACCATAAGGACACGTTTTGGTTCTTTTAGTATCTCCTCAATCGCTGGATCCAGCGCTAAACATTGCCCCGCCGTGCAAATCTGTTGTTGCACAATTTCAAAAGGATTCAAATTTTCTGTAGACATTTCCCCACTCCTTTGTGAGTCTATTATTTTTGCCATTATATCAGCCGAGGCAAAAAACTTCAATAGAATCTCTTTCACCATGCGAAAACTTATCTCATAATTCACGCAAGCGATGATTAATGCCTGCTAAATATAATAAAACCTCGAGCATGACTACCCGAGGTTAAAGCATTATGAACATAAATTAATGATGAAATTGAAGAGAGAATCTTCATATTTCTCAATTTTTGGTGCAATCACATGCTCTGGACGACCTCCGAGTTCAGGATGATTGGCCTTGTACTCATTCCACGTCTGGTAGTATTTCGAATTGATGGAATCATTAATCTTGCTAACGATTTTATCCGCTTTTGGTGTTGGATCTGTAGAGAGATCGTACGGGTCATCCGGGTGATCATACTTACCATAATCAGAGGCAAACTCTAAAACTGCCTTTAAGTTTTCAGCAATATTACCGTGCATATCCATTGCGCCCTTATCTGTGTTAAACCAATAGCGGCCACCCGGTGCTAGAATATCCATAAGCTCTTTAGCCTTATCGATGCACTGTTCTTTGGTGCCGGTATGCAGTAACATCAATGGATAAAATCCTGAAATAATATGCTTGCTACCCAACTTCTCTTTCACGACTTTCGGGTCTCCATATTCAAAGCGCAAGATTGTATTCTCCGGCAGGTCAGACAAATAATCTAAATAACGCATGAAGTCATGCTCTACGAATAAAGAAACATTACTCCCCATCTCGGTTAGAATTTCCACTTGTTTTTTCAGTGAGGGCCAATAAAACTTCTCGAAGTCTGCTGTTCGCATATAAGGTGCCATGTGCAAGGGAATATTTGTTGCACCAATTTTAGACGTGAAGGGTAGCTTTCCCTTTTTAATTAAGATCGGTGTAATGGCTTCACACGCCGCAATCACTTTATCCGGGCAGCGGCGAAGATCGGCGGCAATCCCCGTGAAACTACGAAAAAAATCAGCCATAAAGTCAAATGGTGCTGTTGTCAAACTGCCTGGGATAGATGCAAAGCCATATTTAGCCTGCATCTTTGCACCGATCATGCCAAGCGTCGACATCTCATCACTTTGGGCACGCATTGCCTTTGTTAATACCATCGCTTTTGTGCTGGCATCCGTGTCAAGTTCAGTATACAAACGGGGTAGAATCTTATCAATAATGGTGTCATAGGGCGAAGCAATAAAATCATCATAATCTGATGGGTTCATACCATGAACGTTAGGATGTTGCATCGTACCATTAGAACTCATTACAAACGGTCTAGAACCCAATATTTGATAGAATGAAGGATACCTCCTGGTACCCCCTACGGCCGTGTCGGAGAGAAAATCGCCATTAACCTTATCAAATATTTTTTCCGCCTTGCTCATATCCCATAAGACTTCCATCGCATCAGCACCATGCACCGGCACTCCACTTTTAAGAGACACATCATTGGTGGCGTGGTGCGTG